>CAXMNO010000248.1:0-2569 GCA_964194655.1 uncultured Acidimicrobiia bacterium | reverse complement strand
TGCCTTCGCGCTGGAGAGTTTGATGGTTGCCTGGCTGCCAGGTGATTTTGTTGCCTCCACCCTTGGTGGGGAAGGCTGGTCGGCCGTGCCCTTGGCGGTCGCGGTGGGCGTGCCCGCCTATCTCAATGGCTATGCGGCTATTCCGCTAGTCGGAGAACTTATGGGAAGTGGCATGGCCCCTGGTGCCGCCCTCGCCTTTATGGTCGCGGGCGGGGTGACCAGCTTGCCAGCGGCAACGGCGGTCTATGCGATTGCGCGCGGCAATGTCTTTCTTTGGTATCTGGGTTTGGCCCTTATCGGCTCGCTCGCAATTGGCTTTGCCTATCAGCTCTATTTGATGACCTAACTCACCGTTCAGGGGTCTAGCTCCTTTTAAATCCGCGAAAGGAATAAGTGCATGTCAGCATCGCGGCTGATCCTATTGTCTTGCCTAATTGAAGTTCTTTCTATGTCGACGGTTTCGACCTTTCCCGCCTTGATCCCCGTATTTCAGCGCGAGTGGGGCCTTAGCGATGTCGAGGTTGGTTGGATCAATGGGGCGATACCCGGTGGCGAACTTTTCGCCCTGATGATTTTCACGCCCTTGACGGATCGCTTAGATCCGAAGCGGATATTCATGGCAGCCCTCGCGCTGGGCGTTATCTCGGGGTTTGGCTTTGCGTTTTTGACTGATGACTTTTCTAGCGCTGTTCTTTGGCGTTTCCTGCAAGGCTTTGCCATCGGCGGCAGCTATTTGCCAGGCCTTAGAATTCTAACCGACCATCTACCAGCCAACACCCGCAGCCGTGGCACTTCCTTTTACACAGGCTTTTCTTTCCTCGCAGGTGCGCTTTCCTATTTCATCGCGCTCGATCTGGAGCCAAGACTGGGCTGGCAAACAACCGCTCTTATCACTGCCAGTGGGCCGCTACTTGCTCTTATTATGAGTCTATTTGTGATGCCATCTGGCCGTAATGAGAGCGCAACTACAGTAAAACCAAGTCTCGTCCATTACCGTGCGGCTTTAGCAGATCGCCGTATCTGGGGCTTCTCTTTGCTCTATGCAATCCACAATCTGGAACTTATTGCCTTTGGATCTTGGCTCGTCCCTTTTTTGGTCTTCAGTCAGTCTTTGCAAAGCTCGGGTGGGGTTGGGGTCGATTGGCATCTTGGTGGCCTGGTGGCTGCGATCTCCGCCGTGGCATTGCCCGCGAGCATCATGGGCAACGAATTTTCCCACAAAATTGGGCGGCAATCATGGGTCATTATCATTATGGTCGTCTCGGCTGTGGCGGGGCTCACGCTGGGAGCATCGACATCCTTACCATTCTTGTTCGTCGTAGCGGGGGCCTTTGTCTTCAGCGCCCTAACGGCGGCTGATTCCTCGACGATAACGGCGGGCCTCGTGCAGATTGCCGATCCAGCCGCCAAGGGTGCCGTTATGACAGTTTATGCGGTGATCGGACATTTAGGCTCGGCACTGGGGCCGATAATCTTTGGCATTGTTCTGCAGGTTATGGGCGGTGGCACGAACGGGACTGCCTGGATGGCGGCCTTCGCGACGGTCGCTGCTTTTATGGTGCTGGGGCCGATTGTTACCTGGAAGCTTGTCGGCTTAAGACCGGTCTTAAGATGATAGGCCAAAGACCTCCTCGAAGCTTTCCTTCAGTGCCACGTCGAGATCGGCCATGGTTATGGGGAGGCCAAGATCGACCAGCGATGTCACCCCATGTTCGTTGACCCCGCATGGCACAATGCCGGCGAAATGCTCAAGCTCTGGATCTAAATTTATGGCGATGCCGTGATAGCTCACCCAGCGCCGCAAGCGAACACCGATGGCGGCGATTTTGTCCTCGCGAGTGCCTTTGTTGCGCGCGACCCAAATGCCGATGCGGCCATCGCGCCGTTCCCCCCTCACGTTGAAATGCTGGAGCGTTTGGATCACCCACTCTTCAAGGCTCCACACGAATTTGCGCACATCCGGACCGCGGCGCTTGAGATCAAGCATAACGTAGGCGACACGCTGGCCTGGCCCGTGGTAAGTATACTGCCCGCCGCGTCCGGTTTGAAAAACGGGGAAACGGTCGGGCGTTAAGAGGTCATCGGGATCGGCGGAGGTGCCTGCGGTGTAAAGTGGCGGGTGCTCCAAAAGCCAAACCAGCTCGCTTGCTTCACCATCGCGAATCGCTTTGACGCGTGTTTCCATTTCTAAGACGGCCCACTCATAGTCGACCGGCTTTTCTGTTATTCGCCACTCTAAGGTTCTTTTTTCGTCTTTTTCTGGCACTTTTCGCTCTGTCTTTGAGGTTTTGCTGCTTGGCACCTTTGCCCCTTTGGGTCTAGAGGCTAAATTGCCTGAATATGGGGTTTCCGAAAACGAAAATTTTAAGAGTTGGGGGAGGGTGAGTATGCCCGAAGATCTGAAGGAAGCGGCACTTACTTACCATAGTGATCCAAAACCCGGAAAGCTGGAGATCGTCGCGACCAAGCCCATGGGCACGCAGCGCGATTTGGCGCTTGCCTACTCTCCTGGTGTGGCAGTTGCATGCAAGGCGATATCTAAAACTCCAGGTGATCTGTACAAATATAC
>CAXMNO010000247.1:0-4842 GCA_964194655.1 uncultured Acidimicrobiia bacterium | reverse complement strand
TCACTGTCTCACCGCTTCTCAGTGAAGACTGAATCTCCCAATCCACATAGCGACGAGCCCAAGTGCACTTCCCCATCATGACCAACGTTACTGTGGAATCTTTCAAATATAGCTCTCTAATGCGACGCATAACATAATCGGTGCTGTCACTGTCTATAATTTCTTGGGACATCTCTTCGCCAAGACCACGAGCTATGAACGCATCACGGTCATGATCAAATGTCTTTACAAATTCGTCTACCTCGTCCTGGTCATCATGATGGTATGAGATGAAACACTTGTGTCGCACCTTGGTCATAGTCGTTGCTCCGTCGCACCGAGCTTGAAGGTCAGATCAGACTACCTGTACTACCTTGCCTTTTTCCGATCCGGTCTTTGAGTCAATGCGGATCCTGCCGCACTTTTTGCCGCCTTAGAAGACTTCGGATCTCTGAGTACCTTGCCAGCGTTGGATGCTGCCTTCTTGCTCGTAACTTCTTTATTGGGTTTTCGCGCCATTTGAATCTCAAGGGTTGTTTTTATAAATTATAAATCGAGAATGCAGAGTCATTAATTCAGAGTCAATGCCTTAAATACACACATAAAATATTTCTGAAGATAGATAGACACTCTGAATTATTAACGAGAATTTCAATTGCAATTCATACAATTATAAATACCAAAATAACGACTCATCCCAGGCATTTGTTATCAAAGCTTTCAGAAAAAATTCGCGCGCCCAATTCTGTATGAAGGCGCTAGTAAGGCGTTTCCTATCCCTAATATAAGAAAGTACTCCGTAGCTGTTCTACATCTCTGAGACTCATAAGTTTCGAACCATCCATGATCTCCCGAATGAGCTTCTTCTTAAGCGCGGGTGCGAAGTTTTCGAACTCGTTGACTTCTAGGAGGAAGGCGCCGGGGCCGCCGATGACGCTGCGGCGGTAGTGGCGGGTGACGCCGATGGAGGGGCCGAAGCCCTCAGGGCTGCGGCGCGACGAGAGGATGGGGGGCCGTTGATGACGATGCCGTCGGCATCGAAGAACATTCTCAAATATCGCCACTAACGCTGTTTGTAATGCTCTCGCCGCCAAGATGCCCAGTCGATTAATCCGTGGTCTTTCACTACTTCGAGAAAGCCCGGCGCCACCAAATCGCAGAACGCAACGACATTGCTACAATTCCAGCGCGCGTTAGGAATTATCAGGCCATCAAAATCCATAAATTGAGCGGCTTCGGCGATGTCTTGTGTACGAGGATACTCGCGGTGTTTTTCGTCATAAGAAAGCTGGCCGTAACTGCTTATATCAAGACCTAGCTGCTCCAGTTCCTCGAGCGTCGGTAACTTGAGCGTCTGAGCCAAGGAAATAGAGAGTTCGAAAATTTTGTATCGAATTTTGGATGGAAAGACAGGTTGCCCTCGCAAGAGATGGAAGTGCATTTCTGCAATAGCTCCATCACGTTCCCTTGCGGTATATAACACGTCAAAGGTTCCGTCGTCCCATCGCCCACCAGAAGCATTGCAAATACGGGGATCCCTACCTTCCCGGACAACCCGCCATACAGTGCCATTAAACTGCTTGGGCTCTATCAGATCTAAAGCATCTATAAGCTGACTGTCACGAATAGACCGAGACGAAAATACCATTCTTAGACATACGCCTCGGCATCAAGCCGTTCGAGTACTTTAAGCACCTCTTCCGATCTATTCTGGCTTATGAGATCTATCGCCCGCTCCCCATTTAGCTGTGGATGACGCGCATAGAGCCAGGCACGAATTTCCTCGGGTGAATAGTATTCCTCAAGACGCCCGACGATATAATGCAAATCTGACAGCACGAATTGAGTGCGTGGGTGCGGGTTGATAGAACCGCTCTTCCATCTCGATACCGTCGCCTTGGATACATCAGCGATGTTCGCGATATCGACTCCCTTAAGACCGCCGGAGTCGTGCAAATCCTCGATATAACGGGCGACAACTCCCTGTGCCGTATTCATCTTCTGCCTTCTCTCAACTCGTTACTTCTTCGCCCTTGAATTACCGCCCATCGCAACGCCTGAATTGACATTTGAGTTTCATAGTATTAATCACTGAAACCTAAATGTCAATTTTTTGCTAAAACTATGCACTTCCAAAGCAATAAGCCTAGTTGCGACCACCCCTCAACTCGTCAACCGCCCCACGTCCTTGATTTCGCGGATGAGCTTCTGCTTCAGGGCGGGGGCGAAGTTTTCGAACTCGTTGACTTCTAGGAGGAAGGAGCCGGGGCCGCCGATGACGCTGCGGCGGTAGTGGCGGGTGACGCCGATGGAGGGGCCGAAGCCCTCGGGGCTGGGGCGCGAGGAGAGGATGGGAAGGCCGTTGATGACGACGCCGTGCAGGATTGCCTCGTCGCGCGCGGCCTGGACAGGGCGGCCGTCGCTGTTGGGGCCGTCGCCGGAGATATCGATGACCGCGCGCGGGGCGCGGAGGTTATTGCGCTCTATCTCCTGCACGGCGAAGTCGATGGCAGCAGAAATCGAGGTGGCGGGCGCTCTGCCAATCGGCTTCCCCGCGAGCGCTCCAACGAAGGCGCGGGCGCTTTCAGGGCTATCGATCACCTGCCAATCGACCACGACGCGCTGATAGGATGCGCCCGCATATTCGATATAGATCACCGCGATGCGGCCAAGGTGGCCTTTCTTGATCTCCGCCACCACCTCGGGCGCGACCAGGGCTTCTATATAGCCGCTGCGTTGCAAGTTGGCCTCGAAATCATCGACGCTGGCAGAGACATCGACGGCGAGCACGAGTTCGAGGTCAACCTCCTCGCCCCCGCCTTGGGGCTGGGCTGCCTTGCCTATGAAGAGCAAAAGCAACATGGCTGAGAGAAGGCAGAGGAGGAAGGGGCCGCGCTTATTGGTTTGATAAAGGCGGCGCAAGGGCCTACCCCACCTCGCGCGAGCCCAAATCGCGCAGGCGGTCCGTTGCGGCAACCAGCGCGCGGCGGATGCCAGGTTCCATCGCGGAATGACCGGCATCGGGCACGACGATAAACTCAGCCTCGGGCCAGCATCGGGCCAGTTCGTCCGCAGACTCCGGCGGGCAAACGATGTCATAACGCCCCTGGACGATGACAGCGGGGATGTGGCGGATCTTCTCTATCCCGTCGAGCAACTCCCCCTCCGCCAAGAAGGCGCGGTTGACGAAGTAGTGTGCCTCCAGCCGCGCCAGGCCCAAGGCGGTGGCGGGCTCGGCAAAGGCCTGGACGGCTTGCTCGTTCGGCAAAAGGGTCGAGCAACTGCCCTCATAAGTGCTCCACCGCCGGGCTGCGGGCAGGTGCACCTGTGGATCGGGGTCGATGAGGCGGCGGTAATATGCTCCCAGCGGATCGCCGCGCTCAGCCTCTGGCAAGTGCTCAAGGAATTTCCGGCGCGCTTCTGGAAATATCCGGCCCATGCCGTAGAGGAACCAGTCGATCTCTCGCTTAGTGCTCAAAAAGATACCGCGCAGGATGAGGGCGCTGACCCGCTCCGGCCGGGTTTGGGCATAGGCGAGTGCCAAGGTCGAGCCCCAGGAGCCGCCAAAGACGCGCCAAGATTCTACCCCAAGGTGTTCCCTCAAAGCCTCGATGTCGGCGAGAAGGGCCTGGGTCGTATTCTCTTCCAACGAGGCCAACGGGCGGGACCGCCCCGCGCCGCGCTGATCGAAGATGACGATCTTGTGGAAGTCCGGATCGAAGAAGCGGCGGTGCTCAGGCGAAGCCCCAGCCCCCGGTCCACCATGGAGAAAGACGACGGCTTCCCCCTCGGGGTTGCCCGAGGCCTCCCAATAGAGGCTGTGGCCGTCGCCGACTTCCAAGCGGCCCTCATCGAAGGGCTCTATTGCTGGATAGAGGTCTCTGTCAAATCGCCTGGCATCACTCTCTTCACGCATTGGGGCACCTTTTTACCGTTAGGGGTATCTGCGACCTAGGCGCGCATCACTTGTGCCCTTCCGTCATATCGCAATCCGCGGTGACTTTCCAGTATCAAGCAAAAATTCAGCCTTCACCGCCTCGCGGGCTAAGCGCGAAGCCTTTAAGATATGCGCCATGTTAAGCCAAACCGATTCTTTTGCGAAAGCAGCCCCCCGCGAGCTCGCGATGAAGAGCGTGCTCCTATTGCTGCTTTTCTTTATAAGCACGCCCGCCTGGGGGTTTCAGGGACTAACGATCGATCCGAACGGCCCCTTCCTCGTGGTCGAGGTGGTGGACGCAGATACCGTCGTGCTGGAAGATGGGCGCGAGGTGCGCTTTGTCGGTGTCCAGGCGCCAAAGCTGCCCCTTGGCCGGAAAGGCTTTGAAGCCTGGCCGCTCGCGAGTGAAGCAAAGGAACGGATCGTCGAACATCTTTTAGGCCAAGACGTCACGCTTGCCTATGGCGGACGGCGGGTGGATCGCTATGGACGCATCCTGGCTCACCTCTTCCTGGCAAAGGGGGCGACCCCGACTTTGGACGAGGATACTTGGGTGCAGGGCTGGCTCCTCGGCCAAGGGCTCGCCCGCGTCTATAGCTTTGCCGATAACCGAAGCGCTATTCCCGAAATGCTCGCACGCGAGAGAGAGGCCCGGCAAGCAGGTCGCGGGATTTGGGGCCACGACTTTTACCGGATCAAAACGGTGGCGGAGCTGGAACGAGAGCCAGAGGATTTCGCTAACCGCTTTGAGCTGGTGGAAGGCAGGGTCAAGGCAACAGCGGTGGTCCGTGGGCGAGCTTACATCAACTTCGGACCTGATTGGCGCGAAGACTTTACGGTCACCATGTCGCCTAAGATCTTTCGATCTTTCGAGGCAGAAGGACTAGAGTTATCCAGCTACGACGGACGCAACCTTAGGATCCGAG
>CAXMNO010000246.1:0-4519 GCA_964194655.1 uncultured Acidimicrobiia bacterium | reverse complement strand
GAAGAGGAGATCACGGCAGTTGGAAAGACTATAAAAGTCAGGCGATTTTTCAATAATTTTCCGAAATGACGGCTCACTCGGTCGACTGAACATCACCTGCCGGCAGGCACGAATGCCTTCACGATCAGACCTAAACCCTTCTTCAGCAATAAGGGCCTTGGTGCGAACGATATCGCGCCTGGCAAGCTCGCTATAAAGGCCCAATTTCACCAGGCCATGCGGCTTTAAAAGGGAAGCCAAAACCTTCAGACCGGCTGCCGGATCGCGCAGATGGTGGATGACGCCGCCTGCCTCGATAATGTCGAAACGCTCCGGATAAGACCCGAGCTCTAGGATATCCGCCTGCTTAAAGTCGATATTTTCGACACCCATATCACTGGCCATTTTGATGCCATAGGCGAGAGCATGGCGGCTCAAATCAATCGCCAAAACTTTGCTATTGGCATGGGTTGCGGCGGCGTAGATAGCTTGGCGCCCCGTACCGCAGCCAGCAACCAATATCGAGGGGTTCTCCAGCCTTTCCAATCGATCGGCGGATAGGTGGGGAAGCTCCACGACTAATAGCTGGGCAGTTGGTTGCGCGTCCAATAATTGAATATGTGTCCAGCGTGGGTAGGGATTCTCTTCGTATTGATTTTGTACCGCCTGGGAAACAGCGTCTTCGACGGGGGTAAGGCTTTCAACATCCCGCCAAATTACGGCTTCCCTTTGGGGCTCGTAAATCTGTTCTTCGATCAGCGCGCGCATCTCCGGCGCGATTGGCTCTTCACTCTCTGTCAGGAGGTCGCGGAAGTTCTCGTCGTTTGACAGCGGGCGATAGCTCGCGAATAGAGCAAGTTGCATTTGCCACCCAGGGTCCGAGCAAACCTCACCGCGCTGAAGCAGCCGGTCATACAAGCCCTTCAAAAGCCGTTCTTCCTCGGCGCTCTCAGAGAAAATGTACTCCGTATAGAAGGTATAGTGAGCAAGCGTGAAAATGAAACCGCGATAGGTTTCCAGCCGCCTTCCCTCACATCGAAGACAATCGATCAAAAGCAACCGTCTTGCCGCAGTTAAGGCAAGTTCGACTGTTCTGTCTGCCAGCAAGAGCCGTGTCATGGCGGCCAGCAAGAGTGGATCTTGAAAATCGTTTTCTAGGTCATCCAACCTTGAAGGGTCGGTGAAATCGGTATCGCTATCCAAATTGGCCAGCGCACGGAAACCGGAAAGCCTTGGGTCGAGCTTCAAAAGAGCCACGACCACATGGGCGACACCTTGATCTTGAATACCCGGCGTATCGAGGAGCCGCAGAAATGTGTGGCGAAGAGACGCCGAAAAGCGGGTCGGCTGCCATCCTCGCAGGGTGTCGATAAGGCCTAGGCGGATCGATTCCTCTTCTGGATAACGTTCATAAGCCTCGCAATAAATTGTGACCGCCTCACCCAGGCGACCCTGACAACCAACGAGGTTTGCCAAAGCGGTCATCGCCGCCGGGTCGGACCCTGCGATTTCGATGACCTTACGGATCGCAGCCTCAGCCTCTTTAAAATTCCCACGCTGCTGCAAAACAGCCGCCAAGCCGAAATGTGCCTGTACATAGTCTGGTTTTACGGAAGCCGCCTCGCGAAAACACCGCTCGGCTTTAAGCAGCTCATGACCTTCCCGGTAAAGGGCGCCTAGATTATAGAGGATCATCGGATTTTTTGGCGCCCACTTAAGTGCCTTCGCGACCATGGCCGTGCCCGCCTTGAGATCGCCTTCAGCCGCCATCAGGGCGCCCAGAAATTGGTGGGCTTGCGGGTTACGCTTATCGAGAGAGATCGCCCGGCGGTAAAGGGCCTTCGCCTCGCCAAGATTGCCTGCACGGTGGCGGTGGAGCGCCTGCTCGACGAGCGCGCGCCCTTGCGGCGAAACGTTAGCGGACCTTTTGCTCATGCAAATTTCGTTGCCTGAATTGCAGACCTGTTTTTGGTTACCTTCCGAATCTATCGCAATTCCATAACGTATCCACAAGTAGAAACGTCAAATGACATTTCCCTTTGTGACTGTCCCACCGAATCTAGCAATACTAATTCGTGATGATCTCCGGCCCCATCAGCTGCGTTGGCAGGAAGGTGGAAAGCCAGGGGATATAAGTCACCAAGATCAAGAAGACAAAGAGGATCCCAAGCCAAGGCAGGGCCGCCCTTACCACCCGCATCATTGGCATCCCAGCGACCCCTGAGGTCACAAAGAGGTTCAGACCCACAGGCGGCGTGATCATGCCAATTTCCATATTCACAACCATGATGATACCAAGGTGAATTGGGTCGATTCCCAGCTCGATCGCAATGGGAAAGACGAGCGGTGCCACAATCACGATCAGGCCCGAAGGCTCCATGAACTGACCACCGATCAGCAAGATCAAGTTGACGATCACCAAGAACATAATTGGCCCGAAACCAGCGGCCAACATGGCACCCGCAAGGTCTTGTGGGATCTGTTCCTCTGTCAAGACATGCTTCAAGATCAACGCATTCGCGATGATGAACAACAGCATGATCGTCGTTTTGCCCGCCTCCAAGAGCGACCGCTTGGTGTCCGGGTGAAAGAAAACCGTGATCAGACTCAGCGGCCGCGAGAAGATCGAATGGCGTTCATCGCCTTCACCTTTTAGCGGCCCCATATCCTTGTAGACAAAATTCGCAATGAAGAAGGCGTAGACGGCGGCGACCGCAGCAGCCTCAGTCGGGGTAAAAATACCGCCATAAATACCGCCAAGAATAATCACGATCAGGAAAAGCCCCCATGCGGATTCGCGAGCGGAGGTAAAGATCTCACCCCAGCCCGCCCAGTCATTCGCTGGAAGATTTTTTACCTTGGCAACGACGTAGATTCCAACCATCAACATTAAGCCAGCCAGCATGCCAGGAATGACACCCGCCAAGAACATACGCCCGACAGAGACGTCCACGGCTGAGGCATAGACCACCATCACGATGGAAGGCGGTATCAGAATACCAAGCGTGCCTGCGTTACAAATAACACCTGCGGCAAAGTCCTTCGTGTAGCCGACTTGACGCATGCCCGCGATGACGATGGTGCCTATGGCCACCACCGTTGCAGGCGATGATCCGGAGAGTGCTGCAAACATCATACAAGCGAACACACCGGCGATCGCCAACCCGCCTTGGAAATGGCCAACACAGGCAACGGAAAAGCGGATAATTCGCCGTGCGACCCCGCCTGTCGACATGAAGGTTGAGGCCAAAATGAAAAAGGGAATGGCAAGCAGCGTAAAGTGCCCGGCAAAGGCATTGAAGAGCGTCTGGGCAATCGAACCAAGCGATGAATCAGAATAGATGAGGAGGAAAAAGATCGAACTCAGGCCTAATGAGATCGCAATTGGCACGCCGATCAACAAAAACCCGATCACCATCCCAAAAAGAAGGAGGAGTTCCATAAAATCAGCCCTCCCGGTCTGCTTTTGCAGCAGCTTCTTCGACCAGGTCTTCCGCCTCGTGACTGGCGATGATGCTGTCGGCGCGGCCCGTCAAAACTTGCCAAGCGGCTTGTACGAAGCGGACTGTCAATAAAAACAGACCAATAGGTAGAGCCACATAGGGTATGAAGCGCGGCAGCTTTTCATAAGCCTCGCCCTCGTTCATCGGCCCTTCGATGAAACGCAAAAAGCCCAGCATGGGAATATCGTTCACCTCGTACCAAGCTTGATCCTTCAAAGTGCCATCCAGCATTGGGAGAGCGGCAAACGGCGCCCAGTAGTTCCAAGCGCCAATCAACAACAAAAGGCAAAAGACGATGCAGGCGACGACCGAGATGATGACCATAATATGGCGAACACCCGGTGATACCGCATTCAGCAAAACATCCACGCCCAGGTGCGCACGGGTTTTAACGCAGTAAGAGGCACCGATCAGCACCAACCAGGCGAACAGAAAAACCGTAGTTTCCAGTGCCCAAAGGATGTTCGTGTTGAAGACGTAACGTGCGATGACGTTGACGAAAGTAACAAGGGTCATAAGGCCGAGGATGAGTGCGATCAGAGTTTCCTCGATCTCGTTGATGACACGCCCCAGTCTCGACTTCGGCTCGACGTGCATTCGCCCCCTCCTTCAGCTTTCTTCTCATATGCTGCTTGGCGCGGCCCAATTTGCGATAAGACCGCGCCGCAGCATTTCTTATAGTCTTAGTTGGTCTTGTAGTCTTAGTTGGTGGCGTTGGCGCCTTGGGCTGCTGCGATCAAATCGGCACCGATATCACCCTCGAACTTGGACCAAACGGGCTTCATTGCGGCAACCCACTTGGAACGCTGCTCCGCCGTTAGCGAGCGAACGACGCCACCGGCACCGATGATTGCCTGCTTGGCTTCTTCGTTCACGCGTGTGGACTCGGCGTTTCGTGTTGCGGTCACTTCCGAGATGATCGTTGCAAGCTGGCTGCGAACGTCTTCAGGAAGGCCGCCCCACCACTCAACCGACGTCACCAAGAGATAGTCGATGATGCCATGGTTGGTTTCGGTGACACCGTCCTGAACCTCAAA
>CAXMNO010000245.1:0-2351 GCA_964194655.1 uncultured Acidimicrobiia bacterium | reverse complement strand
ATAGGGACCCACGCCCTTCTCATCGATAACGGAACCGTGCGAGAAACGCTCAAGCGTAAAGTGCTCATTGCAAGCGTGCGGGGCATCGTTTGCAATCGTATGGGCGAAAACCCAGCCAGAACCAGGGGTCGCCTTAAATCCGCCGTAGCACCACCCGCCATTGATATAGAAGCCGTCGACGGGCGATTTGCAGATGATGGGCGAACCATCCATCGACATATCCATGACACCGCCCCAGGTCCGCATCAAGCGCAGACGGCTAAAGGCCGGAAACAGCGATATGAGCCCTTGGATGACATGCTCGACCATGTAAAAGGCACCACGCTGGGCATAGGAATTATAAAAATCAAGGTCCCCGCCCATGACCAGTTCGCCCTTATCGGACTGGCTGATATAGCCGTGGGTCGCACCAGAGGTCACAACGGTATCGAGGATCGGCTTCACTGGTTCAGACACGAAGGCCTGCAGGATGTGCGATTCGATCGGTGTATTAATTCCTGCCATTTGGCAAAGCTGGCTGGTGTGACCTGCCACGGCCACACCGATTTTCTTCGAGGCGATGAAGCCGCGCGATGTTTCAACACCCGTTACCTGGTTTCCTTCGCGCTTGATGCCGGTCACTTCGCAGTTTTGAATAATGTCTACGCCGAGTGAATCAGCAGCGCGCGCCAAGCCCCAGGCGACCGCGTCATGACGCGCCGTCCCGCCGCGCGGCTGCAGGAGGCCGCCATATATGGGAAAGCGCGCAGCATCGGAGAAATCGAGCAGTGGCACCTTCTCGCGCACTTGGTCGCGCCCCAGCAAGACGGCGTCTATGCCGTTTAAGCGCATGGCATTGCCGCGCCTGGTAATGGCTTCCATCTGGCTATCGCTGTGGGCGAGGTTAACGACGCCGCGCGGGGAATACATGACATTGTAGTTGATGTCTTGGCTAAGCCCTTCCCAGAGCTTCATGGAAAGCTCATAGAAATGCGCATTGGGATCATGCAGGTAGTTTGAGCGCACAATCGTCGTGTTCCGCCCGGTATTGCCACCGCCGAGCCAACCCTTCTCAATCACCGCGACATTGGTCATGCCGTGATTGCGCGCGAGATAGTAGGCCGTGGCCAGGCCGTGGCCGCCGCCGCCGACGATAATCGCATCGTAAGACGGCTTTGGGTCCGGCGAGCGCCAAGCTTTTTGCCAGTTTTCGTGATGGCTCAGCGCGTTTCGCGCCAGCGAAAAAATGGAATAGCGCGTCACGAGCGTCTTCCCTTTAATAGACCTTCCCCAGAAGTGGGGCAGACGCATATTAAGTAAGTTTCACGCTTTCACAATGGAGCAAATCCGACCAAGAGTTATACAAACTCGAACAAATGCCACGTTTACCATGCCCAATCGCGAACTACCTTTTGTGTGAATCCAGGTAACGCCCTGCGGCCCGCTGAACGGCGTCCGCATCTAGGGTAACGCCGATCCCAGGCCCATCTAGAACCGGGAGCCGCCCCTCATTTAAGTTCAAATCAGGTGCGGCCACGATATCTTCCGCCAAAAGGTGGTTCATATACTGATTGCCGTCATCGAGATTGGAAATCGAAGCACCAACATGATTTGCAGCAGCCGTCGTAATGCCAGTCTCATAGATGCCATGCAAGCAGACGTTCAAGCCCGCAGCCTCTGCGACAGCCGCCGCCTTCTTAAAGCCGCTGGGCCCACCGGTTTCATGGAGCCCTAAGACGATTAAATCAGCAGCCTCAGCCTGGCAAACATCAAAAAGATCGAAGTGATTAAAGACCTTCTGGTCCGCTGCCACCGGCACGGGGGAAGAAGCACGAAAAGACCTCAAGGCCGCCAGCGATAATGAGCTAACCGGCTGTTCGATGAATTCAGGATCATACTTGGAGAGGCGCCCAATCATGCGTCTTGCGGTTAAAAGGTCCCAGGCTTCATTGGCATCGAGTCTAAGGCGCCTATCCCCAATCGCCTCACGTGTTTGGCGCACGATTTCCAGATCAAGCACATCGCCGCGCCCGATCTTGACGTAGATGACCTCGTGGCCTGCTTCGCAAAGCGTGCGGGCGTGGTCTGCAATTTCCTCAGCCGTATCGCCTTGGGGGAAGCCGAAATACTGAACTTCCTTATGCTGTGCCCCGCCGAGCAACGTATGCAGAGGTTGGCCCGTGACCCGCCCGAGCAAATCCCAAAGCGCGATTTCCAAACCAGATAAGACCTGCGCACCAAAACGAGGCGCACTTGTCGTGCCATGCGCCTGAAAAATCCCTTGATAGGCCTCAGCCAAAGGCCGCGTCATTTCCGTTAGGTCTCGCCCAATCAAATATTCTACCGCTTTTTTTGCAAAAATCTCGATCCCC
>CAXMNO010000244.1:0-4906 GCA_964194655.1 uncultured Acidimicrobiia bacterium | reverse complement strand
ACGGTGGGCAACCACATCCGCCTTTGTGCCAAGGACACCGTGTCCCGGGGCCAGGATATCAAAGTCTAGAGCTTCAAGCTCTTTCAAAGCATTAATCCAGTCGGGGAAATAGGAATCGCTTAAATTTTTGTACGGCAGACGATTGACTGTCACCAAATCGACGACAAAGAGAACACGCTCTTCAGGAAAACGCATGACGATCAGGTTATCGGAATGGCTGGGCCCGAGATAGATGAGCTCGACCGTTTTACCGCCTAGCTCCAAGACCAAGCGATCTGAGAATGTGATATTAGGAACCGCAGTCGGTCGTCCCTCTCCCACAATCGCGGCCTTCGCATTGTTATGTGCCACGACCAGCGCAGTATCAGCAAATACTTCGCCACCACCTGAGTGATCGGCGTGATCATGGCTTAGAACCAGGTATTTGATGGGGAGAGCGAAACGCTTTTCAATTTCAGCCTCTAGCCAAGTCGCCGCCTCGGCGTTGATCGGGTCGGTAACGATTACACCTTCTGGTGTGACCAAGAAAACCGAGTAGTGAAAATTGTTCTGAAAGCGGTAGAGATCACCAGCAATATTGGTAATTTCACGCTTGGGACCATCTTGGGAAACTGCGGCGGAGCTAAAACCAGCAACTGTCGTAAAGGAGCCTAAGATGATCGCGGCAAACAATTGTAGATGACGCTTTAGCATTTTGTTGTCTCCCCGTTTTGATCTCTTGCCCGATTGTAGCCCTGTGGCCAGCTCAAAGACGAAACACAAGAATGTGCGCTGCACCCGCTAGACTCGTAAATTCAATTTCGGATTATGTTGTGCTCAGGACCGTAGGGAAAGCCGGTAATATTGCGATTTCCATCTTCCGTGATAACGAGAATATCATGCTCGCGGTATCCGCCTGCACCTGGAAGACCCTCTGGCAGCATAATCATCGGCTCCATGGAAACCACCATGCCAGGCTCGAGGACGGTCTCAATATCCTCGCGCAGCTCCAAGCCAGCCTCTCTGCCGTAGTAATGGCATAGAACGCCAAAGGAGTGACCATAGCCGAAAGTGCGATACTGCAAGACGTCATGTTCGGCATAGATCTCGTTTAAAGCAAGCGCCACATCCTTACAGCGTGCGCCTGGGACGAGGAGCTTCTTGCCTTCATCGTGAACTTTGCAGTTGATTTCCCAAAGCCTTAGATGAGCCTCCGAGCATTCCTCAGCAAAGAGTGTCCGCTCCAAAGCGACATAGTAGCCCGCGACCATGGGAAAGCAGTTGAGCGAGAGAATATCGCCACGCTCGATTTTGCGCGCGGTTACAGGATTATGGGCACCATCGGTATTAATGCCGGATTGGAACCAAGTCCAGGTATCCATCAATTCTCCGCCTGGCCAGGTCTTGGCAATTTCCCGCACCATGGTTTGCGTCGAATGGAGAGCCACTTCATGCTCCCCCACGCCGACGGCGATAGCCTCGGCACAAGCAACCCCGCCCAGATCTGCAATCCGGGTCATTTCCGTGATGTGGGCAATTTCCTCCTCAGACTTGATCATCCGCAGCGGCATGGCTGGGGCTGCAATATCTGTGAAGCGCGCATTGGGGAATGCTGCTTCCAGCTTCGCCTTATTCTGCAGGTCCATGTGGTCGTATTCGATCCCAACCCGGGCGCCGTCCTCAACCAAGCTTTGTGCGGCATGGAAAAAATTATCACGCTGCCAATCGGTGTAAATGATGTTTTCCTGCCCCAAGGCCCGCCGCCAGGGTTGACCACCATCAATGTTGGCTGAGATCAAAGTGGCTTTTTCCTGATCCACCACCAAGCCGTAATTGCGCCCAAATTTGCAGTAAAGGAAATCGCTGTAGTAGCAAATATTGTGGTACGAGGTGAAAAGCACGACGTCGATAGCGAGATCAGCCATCAATGCTCTGAGCTTTGCCAAACGCCCCGCCATCTCCGCATCGGAAAATGTGGGTGTGACGCGTTCTCCATTAGGAATTTCGATGAGCGATGGCATGTCCATGGCTATAGGTCCCTGACCCAGTGGCGTTATGAATCTCCGGCAAAACCTGCTGCCTTAATGCGATAGCTAAGTGTTTTACACTCTTACTTCGTGCCAAACATTCTGTCACCCGCATCACCCAGACCTGGCAGGATATAGCCGTGGTCATTCAGTCGTTCATCCACGGCTGCCGTGAAGATCGGCACATCAGGGTGGGCGTTGTAGAAGTTCCTAACGCCTTCCGGGGCTGCTAATAGGCAAGCGAGCTTGATATCCGTCGCACCAAATTCCTTCAGACGCTGGATCGCGGCGATAGAGGAATTCGCGGTCGCTAGCATTGGGTCAACAGCGATCACCTTCCGCTCGCCGATAGATTCCGGAAGCTTTAAATAATATTCGACGGCTTGCAGTGTTTCCGGATCGCGGTAGAGGCCGATGTGACCAACCCTAGCGGAGGGGACGAGATCAAGCATACCTTCCAAAAGTCCGTTGCCCGCACGCAAGATCGAAACGAAGCAGAGTTTTTTACCTTTCAATACCGGGGCTTCCATCTCCGCCAAAGGTGTTTGGATCGTTTTGGATGTCATCTCCAAATCGCGTAGGACCTCATAGGCCAGAAGCGTCGAAATTTCCCGCAGGAGCTGGCGGAAAACCGCTGATGGCGTATCGAACTGCCGCATCAATGTGAGTTTATGCAAGATCAGCGGATGATCGACGATAGTGCAATTCTCAGACATAGGTCCCCCTAAGGCTCGATTTTTTGAATTTTATAACTTCCAATCTGAGAGATTGGAGCATTTATCGGAATTGTAAAACAACAGTTCTCTTAAAAGACAGCCCCATCACTTTCTATCGAGATAGGTGGGGGTCCGCCCTCTCTTCTTTCACCGGCGATCCGGCGCCCTGCTGCCCAGGTGCCGCCTTCCAATACCTTGGCTAGGGGAAAATCATCCTCATGCAAGCCCAATTCAGCGCGGACCATCGGCGCCACTAGATCGAGCAGTGCAATCGTTAAAGCGCGCCATTCGACGATCTGCTGATCTTCCGGGCGAAAGACATCCTTTAAAATGCGGGGGTCCTTCGGCTGAATAATGCCAAGGTCGATAAAGAGTCCGCCATTGCGATATTCCGCAAGGCCAGTCAAAAGGCCAGGATCTCGAATCTTCAATCCGGCCCATTCCAGTGGTTCGAAAAGAGAATATGAGAGCCACTGCGAAAGCTTGTGAAAAGGGATCAGCCCGTTCGTTGGATCATCGCGCTTTATCGCCGAATGACGCCAGGTGTCTCCCAGATTTATACCGCCGAGAGCAATTCTGCCCGGCCAAATAGGCCCCAGAGCTTCGAGCACCGTGAGGAGTATAGTGCGTGCGGAAAGCTCCATGCCGTCTTTTTGAGTGAGAAGAAAATCGAAAAGATCACCTATTCTTGGGCTCTGGGAATGGAAGTAAATGTCGTCCCCAGCCATGACCGCACCCAGTGACCGCAAGAGCGCGACGCGGCCTTCGATTCCAACCAGCGGATTTTCTGGACTGACCTGAAAAGCCGCCGCGAGTTCCTTTTCCTCCAGCGCCATAAGTGCAGATGCATCGCATCGAAAAGGATCAGCCTTGGAGCTTGAGAAAAGACCGGCGGCAAAAGCATCGAAAGAGGCAAGCGCCAACCCCTCGGAGCGGGAATAGCGCCCGCCTTCCCCCAGGTTTTCCTCGCCCACCGGGCTGTATGACCAATCAGGTCCAGCACCTGCATCGAGGAGAACGCTTACCACGACGAGATCGAAAGCAATCCTCGAAATTTCCTGCAAATCACGTTCTTTTTTCAAGGTGGCCCACAAGCCTTGCCAGCGATCACCAGATTGAGTGTGAAAATGCCGCCAGCGGCTGTGATAGGGGACGTCGAGAGATGGATAGTTATCGCGTATAATTGTGGCTATGTAACTTGCAGCTTGCGGCAGCCGATCCTCATGAACCGAGAAATGGGAAAGCGCACCCGATTGTCCCACCCGAAATATCTCAAAAGAACGTTCACGCACAGCGTCGGGCGTCAAAAGAGCTCGCGCGGCTTTCTCGTCTTCACTGATTGCATGGGTCCTTAGATGAGCTTCAATAGTCATCCAGGCTCCGCCCCTTAGCCTCGTTCAAATCCTCGGGCTTGGTGACGGTATCATCGACGTAGTAGCCAGCGGCCTTCTTTGCATCCATTTCAACCTGAGCATCGGGAGGAATAAGGTAATCGGGTATGGGAATCTGTTCGCCAACAGCTATTCCTGCAGATACCAAGGCGTCGAGTTTCATGTTGCTCATCGAGACGAAACGATCGATGCGAGATACCCCCAGCCAATGAAAGACATCCGGCATCAGTTCCTGGAAGCGCATGTCCTGCACGCCGGCAACGCATTCCGTGCGCTCGAAATAGCCAGCGGCGCTATCACCACCTGGATGGCGTTTACGGGCGTTGTAGACGAGGAACTTCGTGACCTCGCCGAGAGCCCGCCCCTCTTTCCGGTTATAGACGATCAAGCCCGCACCGCCACGCTGTGCTTCTTCGATGCAAACCTCGATCCCGTGGGTCAAATAAGGGCGGCAGGTACAAATATCCGACCCGAAGACATCTGAACCGTTACATTCATCATGAACGCGGCACGTAACGCGCTTATTGCGAGACCAAAGCGCCTCGACATCGCCAAAGATATAAAGCGTGATCCCACCAATCGGCGGCAAAAAGACCTTTATGTCGGACCGGGTAACCAATTCCGGGAACATACCGCCTGTGTGCTCGAACAGCGTTCGCCGAAGATCCGGTTCCGCGATATTAAATCGCTTGGCAATGCCCGGCAGATACCAAACAGGTTCGATGGCAGCCTTCGTTACGCTCGCCTCGCCGTTCTCTTGCAGAACTACACCGTCTGCCTTCAGCCGGCCCTG
>CAXMNO010000243.1:0-3712 GCA_964194655.1 uncultured Acidimicrobiia bacterium | reverse complement strand
GAGACCTCTGCCTCGATCTCAGATCTCAGCGCCTGGCATGCCTTGACGGCCTGTTCGCTTTCCATGATGGGGCGCACGGCCTTCCAAAGCACCTCGTAGTATTCGAGATAGTGGGCCAGCGCCATCGTGACCACGCCCATCCAGGGAACTTGCAGGACCTGCTTTGTATCTTGGTAAAGCTCTTTCGTTCGCCCTTCTACCAGAAATTCCGGAACGGGATTGATCGAGGGTACGGGATCGGGTTTGAGGCGCTTAAGCATTGGCTTCCCCATGACGGATGATTTGGGCGGATGGTTTGAACTGTATTTCACTCTTGGGCTATACGGGTGAGGATTACCGGCGCATCCGGCGGGGCCTCGTGGCTTATGGTGATGGCGCTGGTGATGGCGGTTGCAGCGCGCTCCGCCTCTGCCTCATTCCTCGCATGCACGATGGCGAGCGGCCTTTCCTTGCCAACGGCTTCCCCAATGCTCACGATTTCGCTGAAGCCTACGGAGTGGTCTATGGTTTGATCGGCACGTGTGCGGCCACCGCCCAGCGTGATCACGGCAAGGCCCACGGCGCGGGTATCGACGGTGCTTATGAAGCCTTCAGCCGGTGCTGGAACAGCACGGATCACATCGGCGGCGGGTAGGGTGCTATCCGCCTTTGCAATCAAATCGGATGGGCCGCCAAGGGCTGCGCTCATCCGCTCGAAAGCCTCCGCCGCAGCCCCGCTTTCCAGCGCGGCATCGATAGCTGTTTTGGCGCTTTCCAGATCGGCGGCCAAGTCACCCAAGACCAGAAGTTCGGCGGAGAGTTCGCACGTGACAGTCATCAGCCGGGGATCACGCGCCGTCCCCGTTAGCGCATCCAGCGTCTCTCGTACTTCAAGTGCATTACCGGCGCTACGACCAAGCACTTGGTTCATATCCGTGACGAGAGCATTGGTGGAGAGCCCCGCACCACGCGCAACACTCGCAATAGAATTGGCAAGCTGGCAGGCATCTTCGGTGTTAGCCATGAAAGCACCATTGCCCGTCTTCACATCCATCACCAATCCATCGAGACCGGCTGCAAGTTTCTTTGAAAGGATCGAGGCTGTAATCAAGGGGATCGATTCGACCGTCGCCGTCACATCTCGGATGCCATAAAGGCGGCGGTCGGCGGGGGCTAGATCGCTGGTTTGGCCGATGATGGCGCAGTGCGCTTCCTTCACGGCCTTTTGGAAGGTCTCGATATCAGGGGCGGTATTGTAGCCGGGTATGGAATCGAGCTTATCCAGCGTGCCGCCCGTGTGGCCGAGCCCGCGCCCGGAGATCATAGGCACAGCTGCACCGCAGGCGGCCAAGATTGGGCCTAAGATCAAGCTCACCTTATCGCCAACGCCACCGGTTGAATGCTTATCCAAGATCGGGCGGTCGATGGCGGGCCAAGATAGCATCCGGCCCGAATGGGCCATGGCGCTGGTAAGGGCGACTGTTTCTTCTGCCTCGAGCCCTTGAAAGAAGACGGCCATGGCAAACGCAGCTGCTTGCCCTTCGGAGATAGAGCCATCGGCGATACCGGCAACGAAACTTTCAATCGCCGCGCGTGGAAGCGGCTTGCCATCGCGTTTTTGCCGGATCAGTTCTTGAGGCAGGAAATCGCTCATCTATTCCCTCACTCCAAGGCGTCTAGCAGTGCATCCAAAAGGCTCGATGCCCCGATGCGCAACGTCTTCGGCGTTGGCCAGTCTTTCCCCATAATTTCTTCCGCAAGCGCTAGGTAGGCCTCGGCATCTTCTGCTGAGCGAATGCCACCTGATGCCTTGAAGCCGACTGACTGGCCGCTTTCCTTAATCGCCTCCAACATAACGCGGGCCGCATCCAAGCTCGCGCCCTTTGGGATCTTACCCGTCGAGGTCTTTAGCGTATCCGCATCTGCTGCAATGGCATCGCGGCTGGCAGCAGCCAGGTCGTCGAGCGATTCAAACGCGCCGCTTTCCAAGATGACCTTCAATTTTGTGTTTCCACCTGCCTTCTTTACCGCGCGAATCATTTCCATCGCCTCTTCGCGCCGCCCGGCCTGCCAAGCTTTATAGGGCCAGACGAGGTCGAGTTCGTCCGCACCGGCGCCAACGGCAGCCTCCGTTTCGCTTATCGCATCTTCGAGAGTGCCATCGCCTGTAGGAAAGTTGATCACGACGGCAACAGGAATGCCGCTGCCTTTGAGGGCCGTCTTCATCTCAGGTGTAAATGGCGCCCAGGAACAAACCGCCGCAACAGGGCCGTGAGGCGTGGTGGCCTTGGCTGAGAGGGCTGCGATGTCGTCATCTTTGGCATCATTGAGGCTGGTCAGATCGATCAGGCCGATCAGTTGACGAAGTCTTGCGGTATCACTCATTCTTCAATCATCCGTGCCTTTATGAAAGTGAAAGGCATGTGGCAGGAGTTCGCCCATGGTGAAGCTTTTGCGCACCCCTGTCAGTCCAGCGATGTGAACCACGACATCAGGGCTGGCAAACTCGGACAACCTTTGGCGACAACCACCACAAGGCGTGCAAAGCGGCTCGCCATCGGCGACGACCACGACCTCCGTGATCGACTTTCCGCCAACCGCCACCATTGCGCCGATAGCACTCGCCTCCGCACACTGTCCTTGAGGGTAGGCCATGTTCTCGACATTACAGCCAACGAAGAGCCTGCCGTCATTGCTTTTGATGCACGCGCCGACCTTGAATTTGGAATAGGGGGCATGGGCCTCTTCGCGTGCAGCTAAGGCTAATTTCAACATTTCATCGCGCATGGTTCTTTTCCACCTGGATTACTTGTCCTTCACATAAGGGATGCCGCTTGCCTTGGGTGCAACGGCCTTGCCAACAAATCCCGCCAGCAAAATGACGGTCAAGGCATAGGGGAGGGCCTGGATCACCTGCACCGGTATCTCGCCAATGATAGGCAGCACCACACCTTGCAGCCGGATCTGCAATGCATCGGCAAAAGCGAAAAGCAGGCAGGCCAGGACGGTTGGCACCGGCTTCCACTTGCCAAAAATCATTGCCGCCAAAGCCAAATAGCCTTTGCCCGCCGTCATATCACGGACGAAACCGGCGGCGTGCGCGGTTGAAATATAGGTCCCCGCCACCCCGCAGAGAAGTCCGCAAACAATCATCGCGCGGTAGCGCATCCAAGCAATGGAGATACCCGCCGTATCGGCTGCATGCGGATTTTCACCCACGGCCCGAAGCCTCAAGCCAAAGCGTGTTTTATAGATCAAGATCGCCACCAGCGGCACCAAGGCCACGGTAGCATAAACCAGAACGTTATGTCCGCTCACCACTTCCTTATAAAGCGGACCGAAGATAGGGATGGGGGCGAGAAACTCGCTCATCGGCAGGGCAAAGGCTGTAAAGCGCGCGTCCCCCGACAAGGAAGGTGTTTGTCCGCCAAGCTTGAACCAGGCAATCGCAAGTGTCGGCCCCAGCCCTGCAACCAGAATATTCAAGGCCATGCCCGAGACAACTTGATTGCCATTATGGGTGACACAGGCATAGGCGTGAACAAGCGCAAAGAAGACCGAAACCACCAACCCGGCACCAAGCCCAACCCAGGCCGATCCGCTGGCTGCGGATGCAGCAGCAGCAGCAAAGGCGGCGGCCAGCATCTTACCTTCAAGCCCGATATCGACCACGCCCGATCGCTCTGCCACCATCCCAGCGAAGGCGGCTAGAATCAGTGGAGTTGCCAGGCGG
>CAXMNO010000242.1:0-6424 GCA_964194655.1 uncultured Acidimicrobiia bacterium | reverse complement strand
CATGCAAGCAGGTATTCCAGTTATCGGCTGCTGGATAAATCTCTTCGATAATCTTGCATCTGAAATTATTGCTAAAGCTGGCTACGACTTTGTTATGATCGATATGGAACATGGGCCTGGCGATATTATAGAAGCAATTTCGGTCATGCAGGCTTTGGGCCATTCTTGCCCTGCTTTGGCACGTGTTCCCGGGAACGATCCACTTTGGATCAAGCGTATTTTAGACGCTGGGGTGGACGGTGTAATGGTCCCAGCCGTTAGCAGCCATGAAGAAGCTATTGCCGCCGCTGCGGCTTGCCATTATGCGCCGCGTGGCAACCGCGGAATGGCCGCGGTTGTCGTGCGCGCTGCCGACTATGGCGCCAACTGGCGTGAGTATATTCAGCGCATTGAGGAAGAGGTCCTCGTCATCTGCCAGATCGAAACGGCTGAGGCTGTGGAAAATGCAGCGGAAATCGCAACGGTCGAAGACGTAGACCTTCTTTTCATTGGCCCCTTCGACCTTTCAGCATCGCTGGGTTTCCTGGGACAACCTGACCACCCGGATGTTATGGCAGCAATTTCAAGAGTTGAGGCGGCAGCAGTAAGTGCGGGCAAACTCTTGGGAGGGATTTCGACACCTGGAAGAGGGGTTGGTGACTTATTGTCTGCTGGTTATCGCATGATTTTGCCCGATTCCGATCTCGCCCTTTTACGCGAAGGCGCTCGGTCGAGTGTCGAACAATTACGCGAATTGCTCGATGAATCGGGGACCACGGGGTAATACTTTGGCAAGTTTCAACACTGAAACATGCGTGCTTACCGTTAAGCAGATGTATGCCGCTGACCGCTTAGCGGTCGAAGCCGGTATAGCAGGCACCACCCTTATGTTTGCAGCAGGGAAGGCGGTAGTAGAAACGATTATCGCCAGCGAGGAAAAGCGACCGATCATTGTTCTCTGTGGTCCGGGGAACAATGGTGGCGATGGCTTTGTCATCGCACGTTTGCTTTTGGAGTTAGGCTGGCCAGTGCGCTTAATGCTTTTGGGAAGGGAGGACGCGTTAAAAGGGGATGCAGCTCACCACGCAGAGCACTGGGGCGGTCCGGTAGAACCGCTAAAGGCCAGCGAACTCGAGGCTGATGCCATAATCGTCGATGCTCTTTTTGGGGCGGGATTAAAGCGACCGCTTACCGGCGAGGTGATCGAAACCATTCTGACAGTCGAGCGAATGGGCCTCACAGTCTACGGCGTCGATGTGCCAAGTGGGCTCGATGCCGATAGTGGCAAAATCGTTGGGGAAAAGGCATTTAGCGCCAAGAAAACGGTGACTTTTCAAACCCTAAAGGCCGGGCATTTGCTTTATCCAGGTCGAGAGCTTTCAGGAGAGGTAATTGTTGCGGATATTGGCATTCCGCCGAGGGCAATTGAATCGCTGGCTCCCGATTGTCACCTCAATCAGCCGGAACTTTGGCTGGATCAAATACCGCGCCGAAAACCGGACTCGCACAAATATCATTTTGGGCATGCCTTGGTCGTGAGTGGTGAAGAGGTCATTGGCGCCACAATTCTGGCAAGTAGAGCGGCGTTACGCGTTGGTGCGGGACTAGTCACGCTTGCGGCGGCCCCGCAAAGCTGGGCTGTACAGGCAGCGGCATTACCTTCGGCTATTTGTAAAAAGATATCGTCTGAAGAGGACTATTTAGCACTTCTAGCAGAACCACGCATAAATTGCGTATTGATCGGCCCAGGTGCAGGTGTGGCTGAGAAGACAAGGCAACGGGTCATCGCGGCTTTGGATGCTGGTAAGAAGATGGTCCTTGATGCCGATGCTTTGACAGCTTTCGCTGACCACCGCGAAGATTTGTTTACGCGCCTCCAAAAAGGTCAGGCAATCTTGACACCACACGATGGTGAGTTTGTCCGTCTCTTCCCAGGAATAGAGGGCGATAGGCTAAAGCGCGCGCGAGAAGCTGCACGAGTGAGCGGGGCTGTCATCGTATTGAAGGGCGCGGACAGCGTCGTTGCTGCACCCGACGGGCGTGCAACAATTTCTGCAAATGCGCCGCCATGGTTAGCGACCGCTGGAACCGGCGATGTCCTTGCGGGGCTAGTTGTAGGCCTCTTGGCTCAGGGCTTGCAAACGTTTGCAGCGGCATGCGCGGCTGTGTGGATTCATGGGGCATCTGCGTGCAAATACGGTCCTGGTATGATCGCAGAAGACGTACCTGATAGCATAAACCATGTTCTCCGAGAGATCCTATAACATGCTGAATTGCTACAATTTTAGCCAGATTCTAGTGAATCCTTAATGGGATATTTACACCTGCTGTGTAGATTCTTTTCATGGTTAATGTATGAGCGGGGGCCCGACAGGTAGTGTTGCAACAATACCAAAGCGCAGTTTAGAGGACAAAGTTCGATGCAGGGCATACCTTGGTTCAAATCACAAAATCTGGGGCTCAAATCGCAAAAGCTAGAGCAACAAGTCTTAGTTGGCTCAACGTTTCGTCACAGAATTCCCGGAAACTCCATTGAAATTGCTACAGTTGTTGGCGTTGAGACAGATTATATGGGCATCCCGCATGTGACCTATAACGTACGTGTAGAAAAAGCGAGCAGCGCCTCATATTGGGACCAGCGCACCCTCGCTCTTTCATCTTTTTGCGATCATTTTGAAGAAGCAATTTCAGCTTAAGCCCCTCCAGTTTTCACGAATTAAGAGGCATGCAGAAAAGCCTCTGCCCACAATTTGTGCTTCACGACCATTTTAGGGTGTTATTTTTTTTAAAAATCTAATTCTGATTTTCTGGTCGCACGGCTATCTCAAGCACATTGCCCCGACGCTGTAAAAGTGGTTTCGTTGTCTTTCTCGTCCGTTTTAGGTGGACCAGTTAGACAAGGAAAGTTGTTGTTGTGTCAGCTCAACCTGCGACCTCACCCAAAACAACTGAGAGTCCGCGAGGCAGCCCAATCATTTCTAGTACTAAGCTTCGGCTTTTGAAAAATTTGGAGCGCAAGGTCCTATGGCTTTCTACTTGGATGATACATAACGCAAATCACCTACGCCCTAATCGTGATGGCCTCAAGGTTGGTGGGCACCAGGCGTCATGTGCATCTTTGGCAACGATTATGACCGTGCTTTACTTCGAAGTGTTGCGCCCTCAAGACCGGGTTGCCGTTAAGCCGCATGCTAGCCCTGTATTCCATGCTATTCAGTATCTTCTCGGTAATATTTCGAGAGAAAAGCTGAGGGCATTCAGGGCCTTTGGGGGTGCCCAATCATATCCTTCACGCAGCAAGGACATCGATGACGTCGATTTTTCCACGGGTTCTGTAGGTTTGGGCGTTGCTATGACGTCATTTGCGGCCTTAGCCCGCGATTACCTCGCCTTGAAAGGGCTGCTGCCAGATTTCCTAGCGAAAAAGCCAGCCGGTCGCATGATTGCCCTCATGGGTGATGCAGAGCTGGACGAGGGTAATGTCTTTGAATGCTTGATGGAGACTTGGAAACACGACACGCGAAATCTTTGGTGGGTTATCGACTATAACCGTCAAAGCTTGGATTCTTTCATCACAGATAAACTCTTTAGCCGCATTGATCTTCTTTTCAAGAATATGGGCTGGCGCGTCGTTACGCTCAAATATGGCAAAAAGCTTCAGGCCGCATTCAACAAACCAGGAGGCAATGCTCTTCGGGATTGGATCGATCAATGCCCCAACAGTCTTTACTCTGCCTTAGTCTTTCAAGGCGGCGCTGCTTGGCGCCGACAGATCAAAGGCGATATCGGACGGCTCGACGGCGTACAAGCATTGATCGACGGCATTAGCGACGCAGAACTCGCGGAGCTTATGACCAATTTGGCAGGTCATGATCTTGAGAGCTGCCTAGAGGCCTTTAACGCGATCGAGGATGATAAGCCTACGTGTTTCATCGCTTACACGATTAAGGGCTACGCTTTGCCTTTCGCTGGCCATAAGGACAATCATGCGGGGCTGATGAATCCTGACCAAATGGCGATTTTCCAAAAGGCGATGAATGTGCCCGAAGGCGCGGAGTGGGAGCCCTTTGCCGGATTGGACGAGGAGAGTGATGGCATCGGAGACTTTCTAAAATCGGTTGCCTTCAATCAAGAGGGTAATCGGCGTTACGATGCCCCACGGGTACCTGTGGATAGGCTTCAGCCCTCGAAAGCTGGCCGCCTTTCAACCCAAGAAGCATTCGGCCGGATTTTGGCAGACATTGCCAAGAGCGGCAGCGCAATGGCCGATCGGATTGTGACGACGTCGCCCGATGTCACGGTTTCAACCAATCTCGGTGGCTGGGTCAACCGGCGTGCCATTTTCAGCAGACATTCGAGAAGTGATATTTTTCACGAGCAAAAGGTGGTTTCGGCGCAGAAATGGGGCATGTCGCCCGACGGCCAGCATATCGAGCTTGGAATTGCTGAAAATAACCTCTTCATAAACCTCGCGGCCTTGGGCTTATGCCATAGCCTGTTTGGTGCCAGACTGCTTCCCATCGGGACGCTTTATGATCCCTTCATTAGTCGCGGGCTCGATGCGTTAAACTACGCCTGCTACCAAGATGCTCGCTTTATCGTCGTTGGGACACCTTCTGGCATCACCTTGGCACCTGAAGGAGGGGCGCATCAATCCATTGCAACACCACTTATAGGCCTTTCCCAAGATGGTCTCGCGTCCTTCGAACCGGCCTTTGACGATGAAGTTGCTGTGATTTTGGAATGGGCCTTCGACTATCTACAGAGAAATGGCGCAAAAGAGGCCGAGAAAGAGGATAGCGAAACAGCAAACCCATGGCTTCGCGATGAGTGCGGTGGCTCTGTCTATTTACGCCTTTCAACGCGCCAGCTAGACCAACCCGAGCGGGCTTTGGAGCCAGCAATGCGCAGGGGAATAATTGATGGCGGCTACTGGCTGAGAAAGCCAGGGCCTGGTTGCGAAGTTGCGATTATCGCGAGCGGTGCAGTGATGGATCAGGCCATGGAGGCAATAGAGCTTCTCGAAGAAGAGCTACCTGGAGTCGGTCTCTTGGCTGCAACATCCACAGATCGCTTGAACGCCGGATGGCACGCCGCGCAAAAAGCCCGGCAAGCGGGCACAAAGAATGCGCATTCTCATATCGATAGGCTTTTGCTTGATTTACCGCGGGCTGCTGGATTAGTGACTGTCATGGATGGGCACCCCTCCGGCCTTGAATGGATAGGCGCGGTGGCCGGTCACCGTGTTCAGGCTTTGGGGGTTGAGCACTTCGGACAATCGGGCGATGTCGCGGATCTTTATCGCCACTACTCGATTGATTGCGGCGCGATCATTGATGGCGTAGCGGCACTTTTGATCGAGGCAAGTGGGGTTAATCGTCCGCATTGAGAAAAAGCTCCTTAAGCGCTTGTTGCACCGAGGGCAAGTTTGATATACACCCCACCACCGCGCGAACTGTGCGGGCGTGGCGGAATTGGCAGACGCGGCGGCTTTAGGTGCCGTTGGAGAGATCCGTGGGGGTTCGAGTCCCTTCGCCCGCACCAAAATGTTCGCCTTAGGGATGATATTTGGGCCCGTTTGTATGAACCGGACCACTAGGGGACGGACCGCAATCGGGTTAGCACGGCGAGAGGGCATGCCGAAATGCAAGTGACAGAAACGACGTCAGAGGGTTTGAAGCGCGGCTATAAAATTGTGATCGCCGCATCGGATCTAGACGAGAAAATTGAAGGTCGTCTTGAGGAATTGAGCGGACGCATCAACGTCCCTGGTTTTCGGCCGGGCAAAGTGCCGATGGCCATCCTAAAGCAACGCTTTGGCGCTTCGGTTCGCGGAGAAGTCGTTGAGCGTGCGGTCAATGACGGCTCTCAACAAGTGATCGATGAAAGAGGCATTCGCCCCGCGACAACACCAAAGGTGGATATCGAATCGCAAGATGAGGGCAGGGATCTCGCCTATTCGATCGAACTTGAAATCCTGCCTGATATTACGCCAATGGATTTCTCCAAGCTTGAACTTAGCCGCCTTAAGGTGACAGTGAGCGATACAGAGGTGGATGAGGCGCTTGGCAGAATTTCTGAAAGCCGTAAGGAAACCAAGCCGCTGGAAACACCGCGCCCGGCGGAAAGCGGCGATGTCCTCGTGCTTGACTTCGCAGGCACCGTCGATGGTGAAGCGAAACCTGGTATGGCCGATGAGGACCATCAGCTTCATCTTGGCTCCAACTCCTTCATTGAAGGTTTTGAAGACCAGTTGATTGGTGTCGAGGTTGGGGAAGAGCGTACGGTGACCGTGACCTTCCCGGATGAGTACGTCAATGATGAGCTCTCCGGTCGTGAAGCTGTATTCGTCTGCACGATCAAAGATATCCTTGCATCTGAAGTGCCAAAGCCCAGCGATGAATTCGCAGTGTCTATCGGTGAGGAAAACTTGGAGACGCTGAAG
>CAXMNO010000241.1:0-5345 GCA_964194655.1 uncultured Acidimicrobiia bacterium | reverse complement strand
TTTCCAGATCCCAGTTGGTCACTGTGTGATTGAACTTTTCCCACTCATCACGCTTGTAGTGCGTGAAGACGCGGTACATTTCATCGGGCATGGCCGCCTTGATGACTTCATCTTCATCCAAGCGGTCGAGCGCCTCGCCCAAGGTCATGGGAAGCTTCTTGACCTGCTTGCCGGCTTCAATGGCCTCATAGATGTTCCGTTCCTCCGGCTCGCCTGGGTCGAGGTCGCGCGTGATACCGTCGTCAAAGGCTTGCAGGAGGGCACTGCCCATGAGGTAGGGATTGACCATCGAATCGACCGAGCGATATTCGAAACGCCCAGGGGCGGAAACACGCAGCGCGCAGGTGCGGTTCTGATAACCCCAGTCGGCAAAGACCGGTGCCCAGAAGCCCGTGTCCCAAAGACGGCGATAGGAGTTAACCGTTGAAGAGCCAATGGCGGTCAAGGCGCTAAGATGCTCGATCACGCCGCCAATCGATTTCAGACCAACCGGTCCCGGCTTGCGCTCGTCAATCGCCGGATCCGGCATGAAGAGGTTATCGCCACCCTCGACATAGGTGAAGGAGCCCTCCATCCCTGGCAGGCTCTCGTGGCCCAAGGAATTGACCTTATCTCCGCCGCCGCGCCAAAGAGAGACGTTGTGATGGCAGCCCGATGCGGAAACGTCCATGAAGGGCTTCGACATGAAGCAGGCAATCAGCCCCATCTCGCGTGCGACTTGGGCGCAAATCTGGCGATAGGTTGAAAGACGGTCGGCGTTTCTCAGAACATCGTCGAACATCCAGTTAAGTTCGAGCTGTCCCGGCGCGTCCTCGTGATCGCCCTGGATCATGTCGAAGCCCATGGCGCGCGAATACTCCAGCACTTTCATAAAGGCCGGACGCAGCGATTCGAACTGATCGATATGATAGCAGTTAGGCTTGGAGAAGCCGCCGTCAGGCAAGCCGTCCTCGCCTTTCTTCAGCCACATCATCTCCGGCTCGGTCCCCATGCGCATCTGCAGGCCGCCATGGTTTTCCTGGAAATTCTTGTGGTGAATGCGCAGATTTCCGCGGCTGTCCGAGGTCAGGTGAGCGCCTGGATCAACCCTTTCTTCCCGGTTCCTAAAGCAGGTGCAATAAACGCGCGCGATGCGCTTATCCCAAGGAAGTTGCACGAAGGTTTCGGGATCGGGGATGCCCACCAGCTCCGACGCTTCGGGGCCATAACCGATGTACTGGCCGTGCCTGTCCACAAAGAGATTGGCCGTCGAGCCATAAACAAGCTGAAAGCCACGCTCGGCGATCCGTTCCCAATGGTCGGCCGGAATGCCCTTACCGACTATCCGTCCCGTGACGGAAATAAACTGAAAATAAACGTAGGTGATACCTAACTCATTAATCTTTTCACGCACCTGCCTGACCAATTCGTCCCTACCCGGAGCGTTAACGTGTTGCTCAAGATCGGTCATGGAAACCTCCCCTATCTCTCTCATCCCGCCGTGATGGAATGCGGCGGGCGCCGTTTCGCGGATTTTGTTTCCGGCCCAGGATCACTGGACCTATATTGAACCAAATATGATAAATTGGATTGTTAAAGCATAAAAAGGTACGAGTAAAGGTACAAGTATAAAATTGCAGCGCGTCCGCGATCTGCATTCAGAGCAGCCGCCGAAGACATTTTCATATTATTTCTATGAGTATTTTCAATAGAATAATACATTTATCCGCAAAATAGCCATTCCGCCCCTATGGCATAAAATCGGCCAATTACAAGACGTTACGCGCTCTTATTCCAATCAAAACAAGTTTTTATGAGAAAATAGTGGAACTTTGGGCTTGCATTTTATACCAATTATGTACCATTATGCCTATAAGTTAGGATCAACGTGCATTGAAAGGCGTAGATTCCTTGTCCGCCATTCGACATCAAGGTGAGCTGCCGGAACGCTCGATAAAAAGTGCGGACATCATTGCGCAACGGCTGCGGGACGCAATTTTTACAGGAACCTATGCCAATGGCGAACGCCTGCCAGCGGAACGCGACCTGGCCGAACATTTTGGCGCCTCGCGCGGTACGGTTCGCGAGGCCCTAAAGCGACTGGAAGATCAACAGCTTTTAGTCCGCAAAATCGGCAGCGGCACATTCGTCCATCATAGCGGCGATGAAAGTGCAATAGACATTGCGGATAAGACCAGCCCTTTAGAGCTGATCGAGGTTCGCATCTCTTTAGAGCCTGCAATTTGCCGCCTGGCCGCCGTCAACGCGACACGCCGGGACCTTTTCGATCTTGAAGAGACAATGCGCAAGCTTGAAGCAGCCGAAGACCGCGAAGCCTTCTCCCAAGCAGATGAGGCCTTTCACATGGCGCTTGCCGAGTGCACGCACAATCCTCTCCTCGTATGGCTTTATCGCCAGACCAATGAGGTGCGCGCCCATGATCAATGGGGCTTGATGAAGCGCAAGATCCTCAGCCGCGACAACATCACGGCTTATAACGCACAACACCGCCAGATCTTGGAGGCTCTTAGAAGCCGCGACGTGGATCAGGCCGTTAGCTCCATAAAATTGCATCTTGAGAAGGCGCGTCAGGACCTTTTAGGGGCGCCGGAAGGCACGGAATTAGGGGGGCTGGAAACTTAATTGATTCTCCTATGCTCCAGAAAATATGGACAAAAGGAGAAAATCGCAACCAAAGGTGGGAAAGCGCAAAACAGATAACACTATGAAAAAAATTTCCCCACACTAAACTCGCGCGAACAATCGAGACAGGGAGGAGCAAATCTCCTCGCCATGAACTTAAAAAAAAGTGAGACGCGTTTTTAAGAGCAACAAGTACGGGAGGGCTTAGCTGATATCGAGAATGGGCGACTTCCTGCGGGCTATGGCCATTCGCAATAATGGGCATTATCGGCAGGTTGTTTTACCCGCGCATGAAGGCATGACCAAGCGGTTCGAGAGAGGGGCGCGTTAGGTCGGAAATCAAGCGATTGTAGTATTCCGGGCTATCTCTATTCGCACGATCCTTGTCGAACCGAAGACCAGTAACCTCATCGGCACCGAAACACGCAAGTGATTTCGGCGGCTAGTGGGGGTTCATTCGATTAACGAAATGCAAATAGAGAGGGGGGTTGCGGAATGGGTAGCAATCTTGATGCACTAACCGTCATCTTTACCGAATTTTACTACTGGCTGACGGTGGCGTTAATGTTTTTGATTCATGTCGGCTTCTGCATGTATGAGGTCGGCGCCTCGAGGGTGAAGAATAAAATGCACACCCTTATGAAAAACTCCATGATTATCCCGCTGGTAACGGTCACCTGGTTCTTCTTTGGCTGGTGGATCTATTGGGCGGTGCCACAATGGCCGTTCGGCAGCGGCGTGATCGATCCTGATGGCTTCGCGGCGGGTTATACGCCTTGGAGCAATCTGATGGGACCCAATCTGGAAGACCGGATTTCGGGCGTCTTCTGGGCGGCGTTCTTGCTGTTCTCCTGGACGGCTGCCTCGATCGTCTCCGGCGCGGTAATTGAACGCATTCGCTCCGGCTCCTTTTGGATCTTTGCGGTCCTCGTCGGCTCGGTTACCTGGTCAATCGATGCGGCTTGGGGCTGGCACTACGGTGGTTGGATGGTCGAAATCCTCGGCTACCACGATGCCTATGCATCGGGCGTCATTCACGCCATTGCAGGCGGTGCTGCGCTTGGTATCCTGGTCGTTCTCGGTCCGCGTATCGGTAAGTTCGCCAAGGACGGAACGCCGCGCGATATCTTACCGCATAATCCATGGCTTGTTTGTATCGGTCTCTTCTTGATCTATACCGGGTTCTGGGGCTTCTACGTTGCTTGTAACGTGCCAATCATTTCGCCTGAGACAATTGGCGGGCAGATTACCGGCGAGACCTGGACAGCCACCACCATCTATCTGACACCGACCACGCTCAGCGCCATCACCGTTAATTTTCTGATGTCACTGGCGGGCGGCATGTTGGCGGGCTACATGGTCTCCAAGGGCGATGCGTTCTGGACCTATTCCGGCGGCCTTGCGGGTATCATTGCGTCTTCAGCAGGTAACGACCTTTACCATCCAATCCAAGCCTTGATCATTGCCGGTATCGGCGTGGTCTTTATGTACAAGCTGCATTTCTGGGTGGAGAAAAAATTCAAGGTCGACGATGCAGTTGGCGCGGTTGCAGTCCATGGTTATGCCGGCTTTTTCGGGGTGGTGATCGCTGGCTTTGTGCTAAATGGGACCCCGTCTTCGCCTTATGAAGGCTACACGGCGATCAATCCGGGGGGCAACTTCCTCGGTGCAATGATCATGTTCTGGGGCCTCGGCTTCCTGCCGTGCTGGCTCTTGGCTTTGCTGTTGAACTCCATGGGCGTGTTGCGTGTGCCGATCGAAATCGAATTGGCAGGTTTGGACTTGTCCGAAAATGAAATAATCGAAGCCAAAAACTTCGAACTGCATAAAGCTTCCGTGCAAACTGCCGCGGAACACGGCTGATCGCGGTCCGAAAAGAGATAAAGGAGAACCATCATGTCAACAACAGGTATCGACAGTTGGGCCGTTGATCTCGCCGATGTCGCGGCAGTCTATCCTTTCCAAGGCACCGAAGTTCTAATGGTCATCGTCGGTGTTGCGCTTTGGATTGGATGGCATATCTGGCAAATCCGGTTTGAAAATCGCCAGATCAATGAGGAGGTTGCCAAGATGCGCCAGCCTGGTGCGCTGAAAGATGCGGTCGATAAGGCCGCTCACCGCCAGGATGCGCTTGAGTAGCTTCAATACGTAACGAGTGAACCTTGCGCCCGGATTCAAACGATCCGGGCGCAATTTTTTAGCTTTCCAGCGTCATTAAATGTTAAGTGAGAAATATGGCAGAGCGTATTGAATTGAAAGCGGGTCTCGGCCGCTTACGCAACGGACTGGTCGTGGGGGCGGTTTCCGTTTCTATTGGCATTTGGGTCCTAATTTTTGCGGATGAAGCCATACAGCAGCGCGAACTGACAGCGGCCATCTTGATAGCCGTCGGCCTCGCCTTTGCCGGCTGGACTTACGTCAAAATCCGCCACGGTGGGCCATTGATGGTGATTTCGGATGAGGGCTTGTGGTTTCGCGATTGGGGTAACGTCACCCTCCCCTGGCGCTTTGTCGATAAAGTCTACGCGCGCGGCGGGCGCCTTCGCCGTTTCCTCTGTGTGGAGGTAAATGATCGGGAAAAGTTGCTTTCAGCCCTCCCCGCCAAAGAAAGCGAGAAACTTCGCCGCGGCGGGCCTTTCGTGAAGCTTCCGGTCCTTTTAATCCCCTATGGGTCGGTTGAGGGGGCGCCGGAGGACTTGGCTGAAACCTTAGAGCGGCATCTG
>CAXMNO010000240.1:0-6060 GCA_964194655.1 uncultured Acidimicrobiia bacterium | reverse complement strand
TCTTGGGGCTCTCGGAGGAATCAATCGAACTTACGCTTCGAGAGCAAAACGCCGTCGTCGATGCTGGCAGCGCGGACGTTCAAAATCGCCGGGTTCGCATCGCGCCGACTGGGCAGTTTGCTTCGCCTGAGGATATATCGAATTTGGCCGTCAGGCCGTCCATTCTTGACAGTCTCCAGCAAGGTGACGTCGAACGCGGGCGCGGCGGATCGAGCGAGTTGCTGCGCATCGGCGACATCGGGACCATCAAGGCTGGCTACACCGATCCACCCATTACCCAAATGCGTTTTGACGGCGAGCCTTCGATAGCGATTTCCATTTCCAACCTGCCAGGCGTGAATGTCGTAACCATGGGCCGCGCCATCGCAGCACGCATTGAAGATCTGAAGGCGGATCTCCCAGTCGGTATCGAGCTGCACCGCGTCCACTGGCAATCGGACGTCATTCACGAATCGGTTCAAGGATTCTTCATAAGCTTGGCACAGGCCGTCGCCATCGTTTTGGGTGTGTTGACGATTTCCATGGGCTGGCGCATGGGCGTGATTATCGGAACGGCGTTGATTTTGACCATCCTCTCAACGCTCATCATGATGAAATTTTTTTCCATCGACCTCCAGCGCATGTCGCTCGGCGCCTTGGTCATCGCGCTTGGTATGATGGTGGATAACGCAATTGTCGTGGCAGACGGCGCGGTCGTGCGCATGGAACGCGGCATGGAGCGCTTTAAGTCCGCAATCGAGGCAGCATCCCAACCCTCCATGCCTCTGCTGGGTGCGACGATAATCGCAGTAATGGCATTCTATCCGATCTTCGCCTCGGATGAGGCTGCGGGCGAATACTGTGCCACACTCTTTTCCGTAGTCGGCATCGCGCTTATGATGAGCTGGCTGATCTCGGTCACTGTAACGCCGCTTCAATGCACGATGATGCTGAAGTCACCCACTGGCGACACCAGTGCAGATCCATTTGGCGGCCGGTTCTACAGGATTTTCGGTGGAATACTGAACGCTGCAATCCGGCTGCGATACCTCACCATTGCTGCAATGGTAGGCCTGCTTGTTGTCTCAGGCATTGCCTTTACATGGGTGCCCAGGCTGTTCTTCCCCGATTCCTCAATGCCCAAATTCATGATCGACTACTGGGCACCACAGGGAACGCGCATTCAAGATGTTGCAGCCTCCCTCAGGCCGATTGAAGAGCGTCTTTTGGAGGATGAGAGGGTAGAAGCCGTTGCGAGCTTTATCGGTGCAGGGCCGCCACGCTTTTATCTCCCAGTCGAGCCGGAATCGGTTAACCCAGCCTACGCTCAACTCGTTGTTAACGTGCACGACTTTAAGGAAATCAATGGGCTTCTGCGTGACCTCGAACCCTGGCTTAAAGCGGAATTCCCGGATTCCCAGATACCGTTGCGTAAGTTCGCCGTAGGTCCTGCGGATACTTGGAAGTTTGAAGTCCGTATCAGCGGCGGCGGTCGTGCCAATCCCGATGTCTTACGCGCGGTTGCCGATCAGGGGCTTGAGGTCTTAGATGGCTCCCCACTTGCCGGCGACTCCCAAACAGACTGGCGCCAACGCGTTATCAAAATCGTTCCCGAATATAATAGCGAACGTGCACGCTGGTCGGCTGTCTCGCGCGAAGATCTCGCGAAGACCACAAAACGCACCTACCAAGGAAGGACCATCGGCCTCTACCGCGAGGATGACGATCTGATCCCCATCGTACTTCGGCAGATAGAGAGCGAAAGAAGCAATATCGGGTCGATTGAGGTCTTGCCTATCCAACCGGCGCTTTCGACCAGTACAGTTCCCCTGGCACAAGTCGTCGACGGCGTCGAAACACGCTGGGAAGATCCGATTGTTATGCGTCGCGACCGCAAGCGCACAATCACTTTACAATCGAATCCGATTCTCGGCACAACCCTCCCAACACTTCGGGCAAGCATTCTCGAAAAAATCGAGGCAATCGAAATGCCCCGCGGCCACGATATGGCGTGGGGGGGCGAGCATGAATCCTCAACCGATGCGCAAGCCTCCCTCATCCCCGGCATGATACCTGCAGGCGTTCTCATCCTCTTTACGATGGTTTTGCTCTTTAACGCCTTTAAGCCCGCAATCGTGATCATCTTGACGATACCATTCGTTGCCATCGGCATTACTTGGGGTCTTTTGGTCACGCAAACGCCTTTCGGCTTCGTTGCACTTTTGGGCGCCATGAGTCTCGTCGGCATGATGATTAAGAACGCCATCGTTCTATTGGACGAGGTGAACCTCAACCTCTCCAATGAAATAAAACCCTATGAGGCTTTAATTTTAGCGACGAAGTCCCGTCTTCGCCCCGTAGTCTTAGCGGCTGCAACAACCGTGCTGGGTGTTATTCCCTTGCTACCGGACGTCTTCTGGGTCGGCTTGGCGATCACGATTATGGCAGGGCTTTCTTTCGGAACAATTTTGACGATGATCCTCTTCCCCGTTCTCTATGCCACCGTATTCGGGCTCAAATCGCCCGCACGTGCCTAGACTATAATTCCAAAGACGGGCATTTTAGGAATGACCTGCACGGATGTGCTTGCGTAGTCATGGCCAAGGACCAAGAGCATGAGTGACGAAAAGCGCGGATACGACGCCGGGCGGCTAAATCTGCCGTTCGTGGGGCATTGTACTTTTGGCAAGCAGCCGGTTTGCCTGGATTGGAATAATATCGATGCCGATATCGCCGTCCTCGGCGCACCCTTTGATATGGGAACGCAGTACCGCGCAGGCGCGCGCTTTGGCCCGCGTTCCATTCGCGAAGCTTCCACGCTTTTTTCTTTCGGTCATGAGGGCGCTTACGACTTCGAGGATGACGTGACGTATCTTCCCGTCGATAAAGTCAGGCTCGTCGATATCGGCGATGCGGACATGATCCACACTGACACCAATAAGAGTCATGACAATATCGAGCTAGCAGTACGTGCGATCTTGAAAGCAGGTGCCTTGCCCGTCGTGCTTGGCGGTGACCATTCCGTGCACATCCCTTGTATCCGCGCCTTTGATGACCAGCCGCCGGTGCACATCATTCACGTTGATGCGCACCTCGACTTCGTGGACGAGCGTCACGGCGTGCGCTATGGACACGGGAATCCGCTAAGACGAGCCTCTGAAATGCGGCACGTGACGGGCTTTACCCAGCTCGGCATCCGCAATGTCTCTTCTTCCAATCGCTCTGACTATGAGGCGGCGAGAGCTGCAGGCTCGGACATTCTTTCCGTACGCGATGTACGCCGCCTTGGTACTCAAGGTGTCCTCGATCGGATTCCAGATGGCGTACGTTACTATGCGACCATTGATGTTGATGGTTTCGACCCCTCGATCGCACCAGGAACAGGCACGCCAAGTCATGGCGGTTTTTTGTATTATGAAGTGCTGGAGATATTTCAGGGCCTCGCCAAGAAAGGCGACGTTGTCGGGATCGATTTTGTCGAGGTTGCACCCGATTACGACCCCACCGGTAACACGGCTTTTTTGGCAGCCCAGTTCCTCTTGAACGTCCTAGGCTTTATCTTTCATGAAAAGGGGAAGAGTGCTTAGAGCCCTTTCCCTTTAATTAGACTCATTTAAAGGATCAGAAAGTGCGTTCTTTCAATAACCTAGAGTGATTTTGATAAACCGTATTTCATTAAAATCACTCTAGGCAAGGCCCTTCGCCAAGGCGGTAATATAATCGGGGCCAATCCCACAGCAGCCACCGATGATAGAAGCGCCCGAAGCGCGCCACCGCTTGGCATATTCCACGTAACTATCAATTGGAAGATCTTGGCGCAAGGGGTGGCCGCCACCCTCACTCTGCCCTTCGCCCATCAAATAGTCCTTGGGCAGAGGCACGAAGTTATTGGCATAAGCGCCAATTCGCTTTGCCGTCAATGTCCGCAACTGAGGCAAGGCCACATCGATAGCCTCAACCGAGCAACAGTTGAAAAGAAGCGCCTCAACCTCCAAGTCCGCGAGGATTTCTACGGCCTCTTTCAGGCCCTCCCCGCTTCTGAGACATCCACTGGCACTGTCATCCAGCGTCCAGGAAATCCAGACCGGCAAGCCGACCGCAGTCGCTGCCCGAGCCGCCGCCCGGCCTTCACGTGCAGTTGAAAGCGTCTCACCCAACAGTAAGTCGACGCCTGAGGCAAGGCGACGCGCTATTTCGAGGTACTGTTCGAAAAGTTCTTGCTCTGTTACGACGAGATCCGCGCGATAACTGGTATCGAGCGGTGGGAGTGAACCGGCAATCCGGACCGGCAGGCCACTCTCCTCCCTCGCTTCTCGCGCCAAACTAGTACTCGCGGATAAAAGGTCGGGAAGCTGGTCTTCCATTCCCTCAACAGCCAACAGACGGGGAACAACGCCATAGTTATTGGTGGTGATGACCTGGGCACCGGCTGCGATAAAAGCAGCGTGGACGTCACGGACGACGGCGGGGTGATCGATCAAAGCCGCGGCGGACCAAATGGAACGTACGGCAATCAACCCGCGCTCCTGAAGCTCGCGCCCCATGCCGCCATCTAAAACGATCAGATCATCCACCATCCTTCACTCCCTCCAAGACCGCTTATGCCTTTATGGTAATTTGCGCTCGCGCCGAATAACCTGAGGGCCACGGACGTGTTCGGGCATCGCTTCGCCTTCCCCGCGAGGATTAACGGGGCGGCGCGCGAAACGACCAAGCGAGAGGATGCGGTCATACATCACGATTGCGCCAGCCGTTCCGACATTGACGCAAAACTTGGTTGGAATTTTGACCGTGAAATCGCAGCGTTCGAGCACTTGTGGCGAGAGGCTGCCGCGCTCCGGCCCCAGGATATAGGCTGCTGCCATCGGGTGGCGGAAGCTCGGCAAATCTTCTGCATCTTCTGTTAGTTCTACACCGACCAGCGCGCAATTCTTCGGTAACCGCAGTTCATCGATCGATTGGTGATGATAAATTGGCAGATGTTGTGCGGCATCGGAGGTGTCGGATAAGCGGACTTCGTTCGCCTCGAAAGTCGGACGGATCGTGAAGAAAAAACTCGCCCCGAATGCATGCGCGGAGCGCAGCAAGCTCCCCAAGTTCATGGGTTTACTGATTCGTTCCACACCAACTGCGAAATAACCACGCATTTTTATGCCTCTTTCCAGTCTTAGCGGAACTTGCACCATGAGGCGTTCGCAGGCAAGCTGCCTCGCCGCAACATCGGGCTTGAAGCACAACTCCAGCCTCATCCCAATTTACGGCTCATCCAAGCAAAGGTGAATTTTTGATGCCCGAAAATACTTCCCTCGCCAATGATATTAAGGGCGATCCTATCCTTGTTGAAGTAACCCGTGGCGATATGGTCGAAAGCCGCCACCACGCGAGCTTTGCGGTTTGCGATAGCGACGGGCGGGTCGTGCTTTCCGCAGGCGAGTATGAGCGCCCGGTTTATGCGCGCTCCTCCCTAAAACCGCTGCAAGCCTTGCCACTCGTTGAAAGTGGTGCAGCTGACGCCTTTCAATTGAGTGCTGCGGAGCTTGCCATAGCTTGTGCGAGCCATAACGGCGAGCAACGCCATTGTGAAACGGTTGCCTCATGGCTGAAGCGTCTGGGCCTCGGCGAAGCGGATTTGGAGTGCGGCGCCCACCTGCCGTATCACGAGCCCACAACCTTTCAGATGATCCGAGCCGGTGAAGAGCCAAGCCAATTGCACAACAACTGCTCGGGTAAACACACTGGATTTCTCAGCATCGCCAAGCATCTCGGCTACCCGACGAAAGGCTATATCCGCCTCGACCATCCCGTCCAGCAACGTATCCTCGGTGTTCTGGAGGTGATGACCGGCCTCGACCTCTCGAGCGCGCCTAAGGGCATTGATGGTTGCGGCATTCCGGTCATCGGCATTCCCCTTGGTAACATCGCCCTTGCCATGGCGCGCTTTGCCGACCCAAGCGATCAACCCGAGGAGCGGCAAGCGGCTGCGAAAAAGATTGGCAAAGCAATGGCCAACGAGCCCTTCATGGCCGCGGGCAGCGATCGGTTTTGTACAGAGATCATGACTGTAACCAAGGGCAAGGCCCT
>CAXMNO010000239.1:0-7803 GCA_964194655.1 uncultured Acidimicrobiia bacterium | reverse complement strand
GAACCGGCGGGCGGCACTTAAGGCGGTGGCGAAAGATCGCAGTTTGGCGCCGGAGGAACGGTTCCAGGCTTATTTGAAACTCGCGAAGTTGCCGCGGAATTCGGCTAAGGGGCGGTTGCGCAACCGCTGCGAAGTGACCGGGCGGCCGCGAGGATACTATCGGAAATTCCGGATTTCTCGTATTGCGCTGCGGGATCTTGGGTCGACCGGGCAGATTCCCGGTTTGGTCAAGTCGAGCTGGTAAGGAAGGGTACGCAAGATGTCGATGAGCGATCCTTTAGGTGATATGCTTACGCGTATCCGTAACGGACAGCGCAACGGCTCTGGCCGTGTGGAGGCAACGGCCTCCCGGTTGCGCGCGAATGTGCTGGAAGTGCTTAAGCGCGAAGGCTTTATCCGTGATTTTTCGGTAAGTGAGAGCGATAAGGGTCTGGGAACGATCGAGATTCAGCTGAAGTACCACGAGGGGCGCCCTGTTATACAGGAAATCGCTCGTGTGTCTCGGCCGGGTCGTCGGGTCTATTCTAAGATCAAGGAATTACCACGGATCTTTAATGGCCTGGGAATTCACATCCTCTCGACGCCCCGTGGGGTGATGTCTGACCAAGAAGCTCGCGCCCACAATGTGGGTGGTGAAGTTTTGTGTCGCGTGTTCTAAGGACGGTGTGAAATGTCCCGCGTAGGAAAAAATCCAGTTGAGGTGCCCAGTGGGGTCGAGGTGTCGATCGCAGGCAAGGTGATTGCAGCTAAAGGTAAGCTGGGCGCGCTTCAATACGAGACGACGGATGACGTGAACGTCTCTTTGGAAGATGGCAAGATCAAGGTGACGCCGGTCAACCAATCGAAGAAGGCACGATCGATGTGGGGCACAGCCCGCTCGCGTGTGCAGAATTTGGTGGTTGGTGTCAGCGATGGCTTCAAGAAAGAGCTTGTGATTAGTGGTGTCGGGTATCGTGCGCTGGTCCAAGGTCGCGATCTCGTATTGCAGCTTGGTTTTAGTCACGACGTGATCTACCCGATTCCCGAAGGCATCGAGATCAAGTGCGAGAAGCCAACATTGGTTTCCGTCTCGGGTATGGATAAGCAACGGGTAGGCCAGGTCGCGGCAGAGATTCGTAATTTCCGGAAGCCGGAGCCCTATAAGGGCAAGGGTGTAAAATATGCGGACGAGACGATCGTCCGTAAGGAAGGCAAGAAGAAGTAAGGCGATGAAAAAAGTCAATTTACTCCGTGGCCGACGCAAATGGCGCGTTCGCAACCAGTTGCGTAGCCGTGCAAGTGGCCAGCTCAGGTTATCGGTATTCCGGTCCGGCAAGCATATTTATGCGCAGATCATTGATGATGGCGCTGGTCGGACTTTGGCAGCTGCTTCGAGTTTGGATAAAGATTTGAAGGCCAAGTTGAAGACGGGTGCGGATCGTGAGGCTGCTAGCGAGGTTGGAAAGTTAGTCGCAAAGCGCGCGAAGGAAGCTGGCATTGAGGCTGTGGTATTTGACCGCGGTTCGTATTTGTATCACGGCCGGGTTAAGTCCCTGGCGGAAGGCGCCCGTGAAGGCGGCCTTTCTTTCTAAGAGGATTGAGTAATGGCACGTGCTCCTAAGGAAAACCGTCGTGACGACCGTCGTCAACGCAGTGATCGTCGTCAGCGTGATGACGAGCCAGAGCTCATTGAAAAGCTCGTTGGTATTAACCGCGTTGCTAAGGTGGTTAAGGGCGGTCGTAGGTTCGGTTTTGCGGCGCTGGTGGTTGTCGGCGACGGTCGCGGCCGTGTGGGCCATGGTCATGGGAAGGCGCGTGAAGTGCCTGAGGCAATCCGCAAGGCGACTGAGGCTGCGAAGCGCAATATGATTCGCGTGCCGATGAAAGAAGGCCGGACGCTACATCATGATGTTCAGGGCCACTTTGGTGCCGGTCATGTCGTGATGCGCTCTGCTGAACCAGGAACGGGCGTTATCGCCGGAGGTCCGATGCGTGCGGTCTTTGAGGCTCTTGGGATCCAAGATGTTGTGGCAAAGTCTGTTGGAACGTCGAACCCGCACAACATGATTAAGGCTACCATGGATGGGCTGAAACACTGCGCGAGCCCAAGAATGGTGGCACAGCGTCGTGGCAAGAAGGTCTCGGATATTATGGGTCGGCGCGATGTGGCGGTAGCCGAGGCGCAGGAGTAAACCTAAATGGCCAAGAAGAAGACTATCCGCGTTACGCAGGTCCGCAGCCCCATCGGTCGCCCAAAGGAACAACGTGCGACTTTGATTGGGTTGGGCCTAAATAAGATGCATCGTTCACGTGAGCTGGAGGATACGCCTGCGGTTCGTGGAATGGTTAATAAGATTCACCACCTCGTTAAGGTGGAGGAGGCCTAGGGGCGCTAAAGCGGCCTCTATATGTAAGGGGCTAAGGCTTACGCTCTCTCTTGGGAACGACAAATCATGCAAATCAATAATATTTCAGATAACGGTGGCGCCCGTCAAAATCGCAAGCGCATTGGCCGCGGAAATGGCTCTGGTACCGGTAAGACTTCGGGCAAGGGCCACAAAGGCCAGAAGGCGCGTAGTGGCGTCTCGATCAAGGGATTTGAGGGCGGCCAGATGCCATTGCATCGGCGTCTGCCTAAGCGCGGCTTCAATAACATTTTCCGCAAGGCGTTTCGTGTCGTGAACCTAGGCCGACTGCAGGAAGCTGTGGACGCCGGGCGTCTTGATGCAAGCAAGGTGGTCGATGCGGCCGCTATTGTCGCGGCGGGAGTGGTGAAAAACCCGCGTGATGGTATCCGCGTACTTGCGAAGGGCGAATTGAAGGCCAAATTGGATATTGCCGCTGCTGGTGCTTCCAAGGCCGCTATTGAAGCGGTTGAGAAGGCTGGCGGGACGGTGACGATCATTGCTGCAGCAGCTAAAGGTGACAAGGCCGGCGAAGCAGCGTCTGAGTGAGCTTGGTGTCACGCGGTGTTGGACCGTGACTAGGGGTTTTTAAGGGAACGGGATAGGCTTTATGGCTTCAGCCGCCGAACAGTTAGCCGCCAATATCAACTTTGGGGCTCTTGCCAAGGCCACAGAGCTGAAGAAGCGGATCTGGTTTACGCTCATTTGTCTGGTTGTTTACCGGTTGGGGGCCTATATCCCGATCCCTGGCATCGATCCTATTGTTCTGAGCGACGTCTTTTCGCAGTTCAACACGGGCGTCCTTGGAATGTTCGATGCATTCGCCGGTGGCGCGCTCGGGCGGATGACGATTTTTGCCCTTAATATTATGCCTTATATTTCGGCTTCTATTATCATGCAGCTTTTAACGGCGGTGTCGCCGCAGATGGAAGCGATAAAAAAGGAAGGCGAGGCTGGCCGGAAGAAGATCAATCAATACACGCGTTATGGCACGGTCGGTTTAGCGGCTGTCCAGGCTTACGGTATAGCTGTTGGCTTGGAAGGTCTGCAGACGTCTTTGGGTGCGGGCGCTGTCATTGACCCAGGTTTGGCTTTCCGTTTCACGACCGTTATCACTTTGACCGGCGGTACGGTGTTCTTGATGTGGTTGGGCGAGCAGATTACCCAGCGCGGTGTGGGCAACGGTATTTCGCTCATCATCTTTTCCGGCATCGTGGCCAATCTGCCATTGGCACTTGGCGAGGTGTTTGAGTTAACCCGCACAGGTCAGATGTCCTTACTGTTCCTGCTTGCCCTGTTGGTTGGCTCTGTGGGCGTCATCACTTCGATCGTTTATGTAGAGCGCGCGCAGCGGCGGATTTTAGTCCGCTATCCTAAGCGGCAGGTCGGTAATAAGATGTTCGGTGGGGAAGCCTCGCATCTTCCGATGAAGGTCAATCCGGCGGGTGTTATTCCGCCGATCTTTGCATCGTCGTTGCTGTTGATGCCCTTGACCATCGCTGGATTTGCGGCTTCGGGCGGCCCGGAGTGGTTGGGCTGGGTGACGGCAACGCTTGGTCGTGGACAGCCTTTGTATTTGGTTGTCTATGTTACTTTGATTGCGTTCTTCGCGTTTTTCTACACAGGCATCGTGTTTAACCCTTATGACACGGCGGATAACCTGAAGAAGAATGGCGGATTTGTGCCGGGTATACGGCCGGGTAAGAATACGGGCGATTATCTAAACTTTGTGCTGATGCGCTTGACGGCGGTGGGTGCTGCTTATCTATCGGTGGTTTGTATTCTGCCGGAGTGGTTGATTTCTCAATGGGCGGTGCCGTTTTACTTTGGCGGAACATCCCTCTTGATTGTAGTGTCGGTAACAATGGACACGGTTGGTCAGGTCCATTCCCACTTAATGGCTCATCAGTATGAGGGGCTTATTAAGAAGGCCAAATTGAAAGGGCGGCGCGGATGAACCTAATCCTGTTGGGCCCCCCGGGGGCGGGAAAAGGAACACAGGCGAAGCGAATTGAGGATAAATATGGGCTTGTTCAGCTCTCGACTGGCGATATGTTGCGTGCTGTCGTCGCATCCGGGAGCGAGTTGGGTCGCGAGGCAAAGAGGATCATGGATTCCGGCCAATTGATGCCGGATAGTCTGATGATCGACATGATTTCAGCGCGAATCGATGAGCCCGATTGCACCAAGGGTTTTATCCTTGATGGATTTCCGCGTACGACAGGACAAGCTGTCGCGCTGGATGAGATGCTGGCCGAGAAGGGCATAAACCTTGATGTCGTGATCGAGATTAAGGTCGATGAGGAAGCGTTGGTGGAGCGGATTACCGGGCGCTATTCTTGCGTGGCTTGCGGCGCGGGTTATCATGATCGCTTCCAACGTCCCGAGGTCGAGGGGGTGTGTGATAAGTGCGGTTCGGGTGATTTCAATCGCCGGGCCGACGATAATGAGGAGACGGTTCGGTCGAGGTTAGCTGCGTATCACGAGCAGACTGCGCCAATCATGCCTTATTATAATAGCAAAGGCGTTATGCGGTCCGTAGACGGCATGGCGGATATCGAAGAAGTAACTGCGGAGCTGTTGGAAATTCTAGACGCTAAGGAAGGTTGACTCGTAGGAGGGGATTTCTATAATCCCGCCTTCGCTGGTGCCGGTGCTGCCGGACCTTTTTGCTCGTCTAATATTTCGTGTTGAACCCTTGGACTCGAGGCGGGTCCGGAACTTTTGAGGAACTTGCACGTGGCACGTATTGCTGGCGTCAATATCCCGACGCAAAAGTGCGTCGGGATTGCATTGACTTATATTCATGGAATTGGCCGTACCAAAGCTGGCCAGATCTGCCAGTCGGTGGGAGTTCCGGGTGAGCGGAGGGTCAACGAGCTAACTGACGACGAAGTCGCTCGCATTCGCGAAGCTGTTGATAAGAACTACATAGTCGAGGGTGATCTGCGCCGTGAAGTTGCAATGAATATCAAGCGCCTCATGGATCTGGGGTGTTACCGTGGTCAGCGGCACCGTAAAGGTCTGCCGGTTCGTGGCCAACGTACCAGCACGAACGCCCGGACCCGTAAAGGCCCCGCACGGCCGATTGCAGGCAGGAAGAAGTAACCTATAGCTTTATCAGATCGGATTTCAGGCCATGGCCAAACCTCAAGCGCGTCTTCGTCGGCGCGAGCGTAAGAACATTACTAACGGCATTGCGCATGTGAACGCGAGCTTCAATAACACCATGGTGACCATCACCGACGTTCAGGGAAATACTATTTCTTGGTCCTCGGCGGGCACAATGGGTTTCAAGGGTTCGCGTAAATCTACACCTTATGCGGCGCAGATGGCTGGCGAGGATGCTGGTAAAAAGGCGCAAGAGCACGGTGTGAAAACGCTTGAGGTTAATGTTCGTGGTCCTGGATCTGGACGTGAATCTGCGCTGAGGGCCCTGCAGGCAGTTGGGTTCACCATCACAGCGATTCGCGACGTCACTCCAATTCCACACAATGGGTGTCGGCCGCCCAAGCGCCGTCGCGTTTAATATGCAGTAATCTCGCCTCGTGTGAGGCGGGTTATAGGGCGAAGTGGGGTGGACGCGGTCTTCGCTAGTCCACCCAGAATATTAAGTGATACGGCTTGAGCGCGGCTGAGTTTGGTTTCAGTGTTTGCCGCCGGGGGCCCGTATCGATAGCAACGAGGATCTAAATCGTGTTGCAGAGAAATTGGACCGACTTGATCAAGCCCAACAAGCTGGATATCCAGCCGGGGCCGGATGAGAACCGTTTTGCTAAAGTGGTTGCGGAGCCGCTCGAGCGCGGCTTCGGCCTGACTTTCGGTAATTCGCTGCGACGCATCCTGTTGTCGTCATTGCAGGGTGCGGCTGTGACCGCAGTCCACATTGATGGTGTGCTGCATGAGTTTTCGTCAATTCCCGGTGTGCGCGAAGATGTGACGGACGTCGTTCTCAACGTGAAGCAGATCGCGTTGCGTATGGGCGGTGAAGAAGCAAAGCGCATGCGCCTTCGTGCAGAGGGCCCGGGCGAGGTGACGGCGGGTCAGATTGAAACCGGCCATGATATCGAGGTCATGAACCCGGGTTTGGTGTTGTGCACGCTCGATGATGGTGCGCGGATCGATATGGAATTCACTGTGAACAGTGGCAAAGGTTATGTCGCAGCGGGTCAGAACAAGCCTGAGGATGCGCCGATTGGCCTTATTCCGGTTGATTCGATCTTCTCGCCGGTGCGTCGTGTGACCTATCACGTGGATAATACGCGCGTTGGTCAGGTAACTGACTATGACAAGTTGACGATGGAGATCGAGACCAACGGTGCGGTTAAGCCTGAGGACGCTATTGCCTTGGCGGCGCGCATTTTGCAGGACCAGCTGCAGCTCTTCATCAACTTTGATGAGCCCAAGCAGGCGGCGGCTGAGGAGAGCCATGCCGAGCCACCGTTCAATCGCAATTTGCTGCGTAAGGTCGATGAGCTCGAATTGTCTGTTCGCTCTGCCAATTGCCTCAAGAACGATAACATCGTTTACATCGGGGATCTCGTTCAGAAGTCGGAGGCGGAGATGCTTCGCACACCGAATTTTGGGCGCAAGTCGCTGAACGAGATTAAAGAAGTGCTCTCGACCATGGGGCTTCACTTGGGTATGGAGATTCCGGCCTGGCCGCCTGAGAACATCGAGGATTTGGCCAAGCGTTTGGAAGAGCCATTTTAATATTGGGTGATAACTGAGGGTCACGGTGACCCAAACTCGCTGTGCAAAATCTTATGTTCGGTCGCGAACTGGCCCGAACTGGATTGTGGCAGTGGGGAACGGAATAGGTCTCGTGCGCGAGGCCAAGCGGAATTTGAAGGAGATCGGATATGCGTCATGGGTTTAGTAGACGTAAGCTTAACCGGACGTCTTCGCATCGTAAGGCAATGTTCTCGAATATGGCTGTCGCCTTGCTGAAGCATGAGCAGATTAAGACGACCTTGCCCAAGGCGAAAGACTTGCGGCGTGTTGTCGATCGCCTGATTACGCTTGGTAAGCGCGGGGACCTGCACGCGCGTCGTCAGGCTTTTGCCAAGTTGCGCGATAACAAGATTACGGCGAAATTATTTGGCGAGATAGCAGAGCGCTATAAGGATCGCCCCGGTGGCTACAGCCGCGTGCTGAAGGCTGGTTTTCGCTACGGCGATATGGCGCCGATGGCGATGATTGAGCTCGTCGATCGCAATGAAGATGCGAAGGGCATGGACTCTGGGCCGACGCAAGAAGTTGATGCTGAGGAGAGCACCGAGGAATAGCCTCTCATTGCAAAACAGCGGTGCCAATTGTGCTGAAAAGGCGGCTCCCAAAAGGGGCTGCCTTTCGCCGTTTTGGGGACTAGAGCACTTTTAATGATCCCTTGTTCATGAAAATCGCTCTAGACTCTTAC
>CAXMNO010000238.1:0-4999 GCA_964194655.1 uncultured Acidimicrobiia bacterium | reverse complement strand
GAGTTCTCCCCCATTCGGGTTAAGAACATCTTCATTTGCATCGCCGTTGTGTTTTGGGCCTCATCAAGAATGATGTAGGCATTTGCCAGCGTCCTGCCACGCATAAACGCAAGCGGGCCAACCTCGATCTCACCGGAATTGATGCGCGACGTTACCTGATCTCCCGGCAACATATCGTAGAGCGCATCGTAAAGCGGGCGCAAATAAGGATCGACCTTTTCCAGCATGTCACCTGGCAAGAAGCCCAGGCGCTCGCCTGCCTCGACCGCCGGGCGGGATAGAATAATCCGGTCAACCTGGCCACCGACCAGCATGCTAACGGCCTTTGCGACGGCAAGGTAAGTTTTACCGGTGCCTGCCGGACCGATTCCAAAGACCAACTCCTGGTCATCAAGCACCTTCAGATAATCTGCTTGCCCGGGCGAGCGCGGGGTTATGAGTCGTTTGCGGGTCGAAATGGCGAGATCATCAGAGTGAATAGCGCTTGGTGAGCTTCCTCCACCACCTTCCCGAGCTAGACGGACTGCTGCATCCACCTCTCCGTCACCGACCTCTAGCTTTTTCTCCAGCCGCTCATAAAGTGCGTTCAGCGCTGCCTCTGCCGCGTCAACGGCTGAATGATCCCCCACGATTTGAATGTGATTCCCACGCGATGCGAGGCCAACATCCAACTGCTTTTCGATCCGAGCGAGATTTTGATCGTGCTCGCCGAACAAGAGAGGCAAGATGCTATGGTTAGGAAATTCCAGCAAGCGCGGAGCTTCGCCGCTGCTGTTCTTAGAGGGACGACGCGAACTCAAGCCGTGGCTTCCACTTCGTTGCTGTTAGGTGAGAAGGGGGACGAGAACTCTTCGACCTCAAGACCTTCTTGGACCAACGTGCCGGCCAGGGAATTCGGATGGGCCGAAGAGATAACAACCGGCATGATCCGGCCGAGAAAACGTTCAACCGTAAACTGCGGTACTGTCACGTGAACCGATTGCATGTAGGGATTGCGCCCGATCAACTGACCAGACTTGCGGCCGAGGCGCTCGAACAACACATCGAAATTGCGCCCAACGCTCCCCTCATTGAAAGCCAGTTGCTGTGCATTTAAGAGTTCTTGCAGCATTGAAAGGCGCGTCGATTTCACTTCCTCAGGAACTTGCATTTCATTGACCGCCGCCGGCGTTCCAGGACGTGGGCTATATTTGAACGAATAAGCTTGTGCGTAGGAAACCTCTGTCACAAGTCTTAGGGTATCGGCGAAGTCTTGGTCGCTTTCCCCCGGAAATCCGACAATGAAATCGGAGGAAAGCGCTAAATCGGGCACCGCACTGCGCAGCCGCTCGATAATTCGCAAGTAATCCTCGGCACCGTGGCGTCGGTTCATGGCGTTAAGAATGCGATCGGAACCCGATTGCACCGGCAAATGCAGATAAGGCATCAACTGCGGCACATCCCGGTGGGCAGCGATAAGCTCATCTTCCATGTCGCGCGGATGGGAGGTTGTGTAGCGGATACGCTGGAGGCCATCGGCTTCCGCCAAGGCACGGATTAATCGGCCTAAGCCCCAATCGCGTCCATCCGGACCTTCGCCATGGTAAGCATTGACGTTTTGGCCAAGCAGCGTGATCTCAACGACACCCTTGGCAATAAGCCGCTTCGCCTCTGCCAGGATATCGGCAACTGGGCGCGAGTACTCTGCACCACGGGTATAAGGAACGACGCAGAAGGTACAAAATTTATCGCAGCCTTCTTGGACTGAGAGGAAAGCCGCGGGCCCGCTTATCTGTGTCTCCTCAGGCAGCGAATCGAACTTTGGCTCGACCGGGAAATCCGTGTCGACCACACCGCCGCCCTCTCGCGTGGCACGGGCGACGAGTTCTGGCAGGCGATGATAGGCTTGTGGCCCGAAGACCAAATCGACCTGCGGTGCGCGGCGTAAGATTTCCTCACCCTCGGCCTGTGCGACACAGCCGGCGACGGCAAGAATGGTGTCCTTACCGGCACTTTGCCGCGCGGACTTCATGGATTTAATCCGGCCCAGTTCGGAATAGACCTTCTCAGCGGCCTTCTCGCGGATATGGCAGGTATTCAACACCACCATATCCGCCTCTTCAGCGTTGTCGCTCAACATATAGCCAAGCGGCGCCAAGACATCTGCCATGCGCTGCGAATCGTAAACATTCATCTGGCAGCCGTAAGTTTTGATGAAAAGCTTCTTCGTCACGCGGCCTCCACCTTCCCAGCCGGTGGTTCTGGTTCTAACTCCACGACCGGCCCTCGTTCCAACAACTCCACATGGCGCCCTGCAAGAGCAACTGCAAGGCCATGAGATACTTTTTCATGGCAATAACGACTAAGCGCTTTGCGATCCGCAAAGCTGTCAATCGTAACTGGCTCATGAAACTCAACAATAATTGTCGCAATGCCGAGCGATAGGGCCCGATAGATGTGCCCTATAAACTCCATGTCACCATACCATGCAAAAAAGGGCCTTAAATAGCGTCCCATTGGCAGGCCGTCCAGCTTTGCATAGGTGATTGAGACAGGCTGTACCCCCACAGCCTTCCCCTCTATACGTTCTTCAGCCGCCGAAAAGAGCGTGCTTTTGAAGGGAAGAACGCGCAGCCCATCACTTGACGTGCCTTCGGGAAAGAACAGCAGGTTTCCCTTCTCCGAAAGGCAGGCCCGCACTTCATTCGCTTGCTGCCTGGTGGCACGGCGTTGGCGCTCAACAAAGATGGTGCCTTGAGCGGCTGCCGCCCAGCCAATCATTGGCCAGCCGCGAACAGAAGCCTTGGCAACAAAGCGCGCATCAAGCAATTCCATCAAAATTGGAATGTCGAAGTAAGAGATGTGGTTTGCGACAAACAATGTTGGCCTGTCGCTTGTGGGGCGGCCGCGACACTCAATGCGTATACCAACCAGCCAGTTTACGCACTTATAGGCCCAGCGCTTAAAAGCACCGCAGCCTGGTACCCGGGCACTTCTCAAAATGAACAGCGTCAGGGTGAAGGGTAGTATCGCGCCGAAGATAACGGACAGGCGGAAACAAGCACGTAAAGGTGAGCCGAAGCCTGGATTGGTCATTAAAAGCCTTCCGTCATCCGGCCTGGCGATCAGCTTCGCCCTCCCAAAGTCTCTCAAAGCGGTAGTGACGAGCATATTTTTCCGTCAAAAGCGCGGACTTGACGATAATGCATACATCTGTCGTGCCAAAATCGTGGTCGATAACCGCGCCGTCGCCGATATAGCCGCCAACTCTGAGATACCCCTTGATCAGAGGCGGAAGCAACTGCCGACCTTCATCAAGACCGCGATCGTCCACCGCTTCCGCCAGGGCTGAAAGATCGACATAGCGCCCCTCAATTGCACGGGCGCGAAGATTGGGGGGAGCCAGATGGTGGTGATGCAGGTAGGCAAGCGGCAAACGGTTGGTGAGTGGATCAATGCCAGGAAAGCTCGCGCAGCCAAACATCACTTCGACTTTGTAGTGATAGGAATATTCCGCAATGCCGCGCCACAAGAGCGCCATCGCCGCACCCGCCCGGTAGCCCGGCCGCACGCATGACCGGCCAAGCTCCATAATCTCGCCAGGAACGGCCTTCAATGGGCCGATATCATATTCGTCACTGCTATAGAAGCGCCCGCTACGACTTGCGGCTTCGCGCCTCATCACACGGTATGTCCCAACCACCGCAGGTTCGCTACCGCTTTCAGCCTGGTCCAAAACAAGAAGATGGTCGCAATAGTCATCAAAGCGATCAAAATCGCGCTGCTTATCCGCCATTTCAGCCGAGGGAGTGGCACCCATCCCCTCATAAAAGACACGGTAGCGAAGCGCCTGTGCCGCCGCCACCTCCGCCTCGCTCTCAGCCAAGCGGATCTGGAGGTTACCGGCAACAACGTCGACCGGTCGTGCGGCGCTCTTATTTCGCTCAATCATAACATTCACCAAGCCACAGCAGCCGGCTGCCCCCATCCCGACTAGCCTTTGGTTTTCTCTTTAAGGCGCACACCATAGAGCTCAAGCCTGTGATCGACGAGTCTATATCCTAGCTCCTCAGCAACAATCTTCTGCAAGCGCTCAATTTCATCATTGCGGAACTCGATCACCTCGCCTGTGTTGACGTCGATCAGGTGATCATGATGCTGGTCCGATACCATCTCGTAGCGCGCCCTGCCATCTCCAAAGTCATGACGGGCCAGTATGTCGGCTTCCTCGAACAGCTTTACCGTCCGGTAGATTGTGGCGATGGAGATGCTTGGGTCCTCTGCCGTTGCGCGCCGGTGTAGAGCCTCGACGTCAGGGTGATCTCCCGACTCGGTGAGGATTCTCGCGATCACCCGTCGCTGCTCGGTCATTCGCAGACCTTTTTCGGCGCACAAACGCTCCAAATCAATCGGCATCTCTAGCTGCTCTGTCCGATCATTGAATAAGGCCTCTCTTCAAGATTTACCGTCTCTTTCCACGAGTAGCCCATAAGATCTGGCCACGCAGTGACCTGATCGTAAGTGTCCATGACACCCAGCAAAGCCATGCGGCTTAGCCCCAGTATAATGAAAAAGGCGCCGCGCGCATATGAGCCAACGGCACCTTCCCAAAAATATGCTCTCGGGCTCAAATTCTCTTCGAAGGCCTAAACCTATCTCGAAGGGAGCACAACGATAATCTAGGCCTTACGGCGCGCCTTTGTGCCCAGTCCAATCTTGCGCGCCAGCTTCGAGCGCTGCTTAGCATAGTTCGGCGCAACCATCGGGTAATCCGAAGGCAAACCCCAACGTTCGCGATAATTTTCAGGCGTCATGTCATAAGCTGTCTTTAGATGCCGCTTCAGCATCTTCAATTTCTTGCCGTCTTCAAGGCAAACAATAAAATCCGGTGTTACCGACTTTTTGATTGGAACAGCAGGATTCGGGCGCGCCGGGGTCGCTTCTACGGGCACACCAACAGACGCGAGCGTTTCGTATACATCGCGAATGATCTTCGACAAATCCCCGCCGACCACTGTAT
>CAXMNO010000237.1:0-4592 GCA_964194655.1 uncultured Acidimicrobiia bacterium | reverse complement strand
GTTTGCGATTGTGAAATGCGCTTCGCCGTTTATCAGCCGCCACAGTGCCTTGAAGGGGCCAAGGTGCCGCTAGTGACTTTTCTCTCAGGCCTTACCTGTACGGAGGAAAATTTCACTGTTAAAGCAGGCTTTCAACGTGCTGCGGCAGAACTGGGCCTTATGATCCTGGCCCCTGATACTTCACCACGAGGCGTCAACTTGCCTGGCGAAGATGACAGCTTCGATTTTGGCAGTGCCGCTGGTTTTTATCTGGACGCCACCCAAGAGCCCTGGTCGCGTCACTATCAAATGTACAGCTATATCAGCAAGGAACTTCCCGCCTTAATCTCCGAACATTTCCCAGCCGATATGTCGCGCCAGGGGATCTTCGGCCATTCAATGGGCGGGCATGGGGCGCTCACTCTGCACCTCAAAAACCCGGACGTTTATAAAAGCGTCTCCGCCTTTTCCCCGATCTGTGCACCGATGCAGTGCCCCTGGGGAGAAAAGGCCTTTAGCGGCTATCTCGGTCCGGACCGCGAGACTTGGAAGGAGTATGATTCCTGTGAGTTGGTCCGCACCCGGCCGAGCAAGGCGACAATTTTCGTCGACCAAGGGGCGGCCGACGGCTTTTTGGCCGAGCAGCTAAAGCCAGAGCTACTGAAAGAGGCGTGCGAAGAATCGGGCCAGCAACTGGAGCTGCGGATCCTTCCTGGCTACGATCACAGCTATTACTTCATTGCCACATTTATTGAGGAGCATTTGCGGATGCATGCGCGCGTCCTCGCTCCCGCTTAAGGCATAAACTACTATCAACATAAAGGTTTGTTTTGATGGATATCAGCAAGATTCCGATCGGGGTCAACCCGCCTTGGGATGTCAACGTTATTGTCGAGGTACCATTGGGCGGTGTTCCGGTAAAATACGAGCTCGACAAGGATTCTGGGGCGATGTTTGTCGATCGCTTCCTGCACACCGCGATGTACTACCCGATGAACTACGGCTTTATTCCGCACACGCTTTCCGAAGATGGCGATCCCATTGATGTGCTGGTCGCGGCGCGGACGCCCTTGATGCCCGGTTGCGTCGTGCGTGCACGGCCCATCGGCGCCTTGATGATGGAAGATGAAGCGGGTCAAGATGAAAAGATTATTGCCGTCCCAGTCGATAAGCTTCTTCCCTACTACCGCGATATTTCTTCTTATCGTGGCTTGCCGGAGATTTTGCGCGATCAGATCGCCCACTTCTTCGCTCACTATAAGGATTTGGAACCTGACAAGTGGGTTAAGATCATTCGCTGGGCCGACCAAGATGAGGCTTGCCGATTGATCGAGGCTTCCATAATTAAAAAGTAAATCAGATCATAGGCTACTTGGCGGAAACCGGAGATTTGGGCGGGCTCGATTATGAATTTTGGTGAATTTCCACGGGTCCGCCTCGCGAGCCTGCCAACGGCCATCGAGCCGCTTGAGAAACTAACCGCAGACCTTGGCGGCCCTCGCCTTTTTGTTAAGCGCGATGACATGACCGGGCTTGCCACCGGCGGTAACAAGACACGCAAGCTCGAATTCGCGATGGCAGCCGCTTTAGAAGAAGGTGCGGATTGCGTCATAACCTCAGGCGGCATTCAATCGAACCATGCCCGCCAAACCGCTGCAGCAGCCGCGCGGCTCGGTCTTGGATGCGAATTGGTTCTAAGGCATAGCCCCCATAGCGAAGATCAGAATTACCTCGAAAACGGCAACATTCTCCTTGATCGCCTTTTAGGGGCGAACATTCACCGTCACCCACCTGGCAGTGACCGCGATGCCCTTATGGCTGCGCTAGCAGACGAGCTAAGATCGGCTGGGAAACATCCCTATATTATCCCGCTTGGTGCCTCATATCCCATTGGAAATCTCGGTTACGCGAACGCAGCGTTGGAGATTGCCTATCAGGCAGGTGAACTTGGCCTCTCGATTGACGCTATCGTAACTGCGAGCTCTAGCGGGGGGACTTTGGCAGGACTTGCAGCAGGTTTTGATACGCTTGGCTACCCTATTCAATTGTTCGGCGTCGAAGTCGACAATGACCCACATTGCCTGGAAAAGACCATCGCGCCACAGATCGAGGCGACGAAAGCTCTTATGGGGCATAAAGGCGACCTTGAGCACGCGCGCGTAGAGATCCTCTTTGGACATGCGGGCGAAGGCTACGGACTTCCAAGCGATGAGATGCGTGCGGCTGTAAAGCAAGTTGCACAAAGCGAAGGCCTGCTGCTTGACCCGGTTTATAGCGGCAAGGCAATGGCAGGGCTAATTGCTCTCGCGAAATCAGGCCGCTTCGGGCCAGATGCAAATATCCTCTTCCTGCATACAGGGGGTGTTTCTGGTCTCTTTGGCAATTACGCCCAACTCGATGCTTAAAAGCGCGGCGGCTGCCAGCCATCAGGCGCCTTTAACGTCATAGGTAGGCCAGCAGCCATGAAAACAGCGACATCAGCTATTTTTGCGATCGTTTGATTTAGCCGCCCGGCGTGATCGCGAAAATCCCTCGCTAGCTTGTTCATCGGCACGATACCAAGCCCCACTTCATTGCTCACCAGAACGACGTGGCCATTGCTCTCTTCAAGCGCGGCCAGCAAGGCATCGAAGGCGCCGTGTAAATCACGCTCCGCCGCCATTAAATTCGAGAGCCAGAGAGTAAGGCAATCGACCAAGATAATGCGGTCCGCTTGACAATTTTCACGCAAGGCTTCGGGAAGATTTAATGGCACTTCAAGGGTCGACCACCTTTCTGCGCGCCGCGATTGGTGAATGGCAATCCTTTCCCGCATTTCCTCATCCTCGGCGCCTGCGGTTGCAAGGTATAGAAGATCATTCTCCCCGCCTGCGGCCATACTTCTAGCGTAACCCTCAGCCCAGGTGGATTTACCCGAGCGCGCGCCACCAATAACCAGGGTAAGATAGGTATTCTCATGACCTGCCATTGAAGATCCTATTCAAGACTCATTTTACCTGTCTTATGTCATTGGAATTCGAAGATCACGCATCCAACTGTCCAATTTGCATGATTTTATGCTATTATCGCTGGAATGCGATTATATGTGATATGAAATCGCGCGCATCTAGATTGATTCAGGGGCTGAGCTTAGGCATACCTATGCTGAGTGGATATGCGCCAAGCTGTATCGAAAGCAGCAGGGCACACTGGGAGTCACAAGATGCATTTTTCCTTCGGATCCGTGACCAGGCTTGCCTGTTGCGTGTTAGCAGCGGGCCTTGGCGTTTTTACTTATGCTAGCCAGTCGCGGGTGGAAGCTAGCGAGCCGCGCGAAGCGATCCTTTATGACGAACGAAACCTCCAAGGCGATGGTTTCTCGTTTCACCTTACGAATACGCAGCCATTTCTTGCCGTTCCCGAATTGGACCCAGCGATTGCGGGGCAAGTTCGCTCCCTTCGTCTTGGGGCCGAGGTTGGAATTTTACTCTTCCGCCAGCCTTATTTTGCAGGGCACGATGATCGATGCGGGCCTAAACTTGGGACCGACGCCCAACCGGAAAATTGGTGGCAAGGCCTGACCGCCGACGCATTTGGCCACGAAAACGATAACTCGGTCTTTAGTGAGTTGAAGCGCGAGGATTACGCATCTCTTATCCTATACGATAAACGCAAAGGCCCCCCGCCTGCCGTTATGCTCCTGAAACGTCGCAGTTATTATAACCATAACTGTGGCGATACACTCCAATCCAGCTACTTCGATCGGATGGTGTTACCGGTAGCGATGCCACCGCAACAAGGCCAATGCCAGGACCTCGCAGCGGTACGTAATAGCAAACTGGCCAATGCAGCATTATCCAATTTCGCTAAAAGCCAGCAGTTGATCTTGCTTCAACCCTACAGATTGAATAGCGAGGGACCACGGTCAGGTTCACACCAAATTTCTATCGAGTTTTTTGACCAGCCCGCATGTCAGGGCGAGAGTATGACTATTTCAAGCGCAAGCATGCGCGGTGAACAGCTTGAACTCTCCGACTACCAGCTCACAGGAAAGATCAAGTCGCTGCGCACCTCGTATATCGCCGGCCCTTGGAGCGCGCTTTATCGGCAAGACAACAAAGCTCCATCCCCCAGTTCTGCCGTTGTGGGCGCCGAGGTGGTGAGTGAACAGCAAACTGCTGCGGCTAAAGATGCAAATGAGCCTGTATCTAGTGGAAATGCGAACGCGCCTGTAGCCGAGCTTGAGACGCCTACGGTTTCGGTCATAGTTCCCAAAACACCAGCCGTGACACCCCAATCGTCACAAATAAGCACGGCCTCTACAGCAACGACGAGAGAAGCCGATCTCGCGGGCGAAACACTGCAACCGGCCCTCCCCCCAGTCAGAGAGATTCCGCCTGAAGTTAGGCAGGAGCCAAAGCCAAAAGACGAAACCGTTGGTGCCAATACGCCTCAGCCCGCCAGCACGGGCAGTCTGACAAACGTAACTACGCTGATCCCAGCGTTACCAACCAGTGGGAACACCCAGGGCAATATAATCACTCCCTTACCGTCGGCGGGCGGTCAAGGGGGAGCGCAAACACCGAAAGTTGCCGTGAGCATTCCAGGTTCAACGGTTCAACCTTTGGCTCCTG
>CAXMNO010000236.1:0-4837 GCA_964194655.1 uncultured Acidimicrobiia bacterium | reverse complement strand
TGCCAGCGTCAGGCGATCATCGAACCGGACGAATTGATCGTGGTCAGTCGAGAGTGGCAGGGGATTTTGCGTGACGGGGCGACGCATTACGGGAAGAGGACGGTGGATGCTTATCTGCATCGGGACGCTTTTGAGTTGTTCGATATGGAGAGTGATCCGGATGAACTGGTGAACCTGGCAGAAGATCCAGCGTTCGCAGCGGAGCACCAGGCCTTTAAAGCGGAAGCTGATCAACGCTGGGATCAAGAGGCTTTGCGCGCACGCGTGATTGAGAGCCAGCGCCGCCGAAAGCTGGTCTTTGAAGCCAATAAGCTTGGCCGCGCCCCGGTTTGGGATCACCAGCCAATCAGTGATGCGAGTGAGCGCTTCATGCGCAACCATAAAGATCTGGACGATGTCGAGGCGAATGCCCGCTGGCCCAGAGCTGGCTAGTTAGGGTCTTCTCTTGGCGTATTTCCACATCCGAGATTATTTCCCATTTATGGAAATGACAGATCATAGCAACGCCAACATTGATTGGCGCATTGCGCAACGCCTAAAGGCCCTGCGGAAGGAGCGAGGCTTTTTGGCTGAAACAAAGTCCTGGGCCAAGTAAGCAATGGGACGCGCCTCCTCCTCGTCGCTTGGAGGGGGGAGAGGATCGCGGGATCGGTCCAACTGGATTACGATACGCCGCCGAACCAGCCGCACCGTGCGGAGGTTTCCAAACTCCTGGTCCATCCTGATTTTCGCGGCCAAGGCATCGCGCGTGCCTTGATGGCGGAACTGGAGCGCCACGCGAATGAGATAGGCCGCGGCTTGATTACCTTGGACACGCGTACCGGCGATAAGGCAGAGCCCTTGTATCGTTCCATAGGTTACAAAACGGTGGGCGTTATCCCTGGCTATTGCCTCGATCCGGTGGATGATAAGCTCGATTCAACCACCATCATGTACAAGACCCTTTAGGGGGCGGGGGCTTACGCGCGTTTTCTGGACAGGGTAGGATCATGGAAATGAAACGCGGCGGGAACCTCCATGACCTATCAGACCTTCTGCAAAGCACTCGCGGTATTCCTCGTAGTGTCGGTACTCGCGCGATGGAAAATTTTCTCGGCGCTTACGAATTTTTATTCAAGCGCGCCTGCGCTCACGACGACGAGCCTCGTGCTTATGACATTGGTTCTTGCAATTATAGCTGTGGTGGGTCTTTGGGGAGCATATAGTTGGGGGTTCTTTGCTTTCTATGCTTTCAGCGTTCTTTTCACGATCGCATTTGGTGCATCCGTGGTGCCTTTTATTGGCCACCTCATCCAGGTGGACGCACAGGTAGTAACGGTCATCACCCTAAATGCCTTTGTGGTCGGAATTGTCGCCCTTATCCATTGGAAATATTCGAAGTGAGCGCCCTAAAGCTCGAAGATCTTTCCTGGATTAAGCAAGCCTTCAGGGTCGAGGGCCGCTTTTAACTTGCGCATCAAATCCAGCTCCAGCGGGTCTTTGACACGGACCAACTCTTCTAACTTCGCAAGGCCAATACCGTGTTCGGCGGAGATCGATCCGCCGAGCGACAAGGCGACGTCATGGACGTGTTGCTGAATTTCCTTCTGCTTGGCGAAGAAATCCTCTGGTGCCATAGCAGCGGGCTGGGTGAGATTATAGTGCACGTTACCATCGCCCAGATGCCCAAAGGGATAGGGGCGCGTTCCGGGGACGAGCCGCTCGACCACCGTATTTGCCTTGCGGATAAAGCTCGGCACCTTTGAGACGGGAACGGAAATGTCGTGCTTGATCGAAGCGCCTTCCTTCGTTTGTGCCTCCACCAACGCCTCACGAATGCGCCAAAGGGCTTGGGACTGGGCTTCTGAAGTGGCGATTGTGGCATCCACCACCAAGCCTGCTTCAAAAGCCTCCTCGAGCATCGCCTCCATCACCTCGCGAAGGCCGGAATTTTCGCGGCCCGCCGTTGCCTTCATCAAAAGGTACCACTCGTGCGGCTCGCTCAAGGGATCCTGGATGCCGGGGATATGGGAAAGCGTAAAGTCGAGTGCGAGGCGCGGGATCAATTCACAGCCCGAGACTTGACCACCCGTTGCGTCTTGTGCGCGGGCGAGGATATCGCAAGCGGCATCCAGGCTCGATAACCCGATGAAAAGACTGACACTCTCTTTGGGACGGGGAAACAGCTTTACCGTCGCTTTGGTGATGATGCCAAGCGTCCCTTCAGAGCCCAAAAAGAGCTGCTTTAGGTCATAGCCGACGTTGTTTTTGCGCAGGCTATTTAGGCCTTTCCAAATGGTGCCGTCGGCCAGCACGACCTCGAGCCCTAAGACCAAGTCCCTCGCGTTCCCGTACCTGAGGACCTGGATACCACCGGCATTGGTCGCGAGATTTCCGCCGATCTGGCACGAACCTTCGGCACCAAGGCTTAAGGGGAAAAGACGGTCGGCGGCCTCTGCTGCCTCCTGCACCTTTTGGAGGATACAACCGGCCTCCAACGTCATGGAATTATCGAGCGGGTCGAGGTCGAGAACCTTGTTCATGCGGCCGAGATTAAGCAGAATGGCACCATCCTCGCGTCTCGCCAGCGCACCGCCGACGCGCGACGAATTGCCGCCTTGCGGTACGATGGCTACACCCGCGTCTCGGCAGAGTCTTACCGTTGCGGCCACTTCTTCGCTTGTCGCTGGCAGCGCCATGAAAGGAACCCAGCCACGCCACCGCCCGCGGCTTTCTAGGAGGTAGGGCTGGAGTTCGTCCTCATCGCGGATCAGGCCCTTGGGGCCTAGGAGTGATTGCAGTGCATCACCAAGTTCGGCAAAGGTTTCCGCGCTCGGAAGGGGTCGGTTCATGCTAAAACTTCCCTCATGTTAGCATCCGCTTTTATATCTGAAGGGCGAGGGGTTGCCGCGCGGGTCAACCGGTCGCAGATAGCCGCACCCAAGCCTTTGTCGGGAATCGGCATTACGGCAATTTGCGTAACATCAGGCCGGTCCAACTCCTGCAAGGCTGCGAAAAGCCGGGCGGCTGCTTCTGCCAGATCGCCCTTTTCGCTCAAGTTTATGACCTCGCGCGCACCCTCTGGCACGTTCTCACCAAAGGCGAGCAATGCCTCATGGCTCTCCACGGTTTCGGCGTTGAGTCGTATCGGCGGGCCAGGGGCATAATGACTTTCCAGCATGCCTGGCGATGCCTTTGGGGACGCGTCGCTGCTAGCGATTGTCATATCTGCGAGTTTGCCGATCACCGCCTCCAATTCCTCGCGTGGAATTCCACCGGGGCGGAGCAAGCGGGGGACATCGCCGGTCAAGTCAACGACTGCTGATTCCAAACCAATGGGGCACTGACCGCCATCCAGGATCAAGGGAACGCGTGCGCCAAGCGATTGTGCGACGTGGGCGGCAGTCGTCGGGCTTACCTTTCCTGAGGCATTGGCGCTCGGGGCAGCCAGGGGCAAGCCACAGGTTTCAAGCAACCGGTGGCCGACTGGGTGATTGGGCACGCGAATGGCAAGGCTGTCGAGCCCGGCGGAACAGAGAAGGGAAATGGGGCATTGGGCTTTGCGCGGTAGAACGAGCGTTAAGGGTCCAGGCCAAAAGGCGTGGCCCAACCTTTCGGCCCTTTCATCCGCAATGACGTACTTATGAACATCTTCCAGGGATGCCAGGTGCACGATGAGGGGGTTAAAGCGCGGACGATCCTTTGCTGCGAATATGCCTGCGATCGCACTGTCCGAGGTGGCATCGGCGCCGAGGCCGTAAACAGTTTCGGTCGGGAAGGCAACTAGGCCGCCTGCACGCAGAATTTCCGCCGCTGCTTTGTAGGCAGCACCATCAGGGTTAAGGATTCGTGGGCGCGATGAATTCGTCATGGGGCGAAGTTATAATCCGCCCTCTTAGGCAACGAAAGGGGCAGTGGTGCTGCGATAGATCAGATCAATAGAATTGCTGTGCCAAATGCAAAGCCCCGGGCCTTCACGGCACCGGGGCTATCTTGCTCTCTTACCCTGGTCCTGTCCCGAAAGATCTGCCAGGGAAGTCACCGCACAGGCATTGCGGCGGCTAAAGCGTCGTCGCATAAATCGACCACGTGGGCAGAGTTTAGCTTTTATTAACCATAAAATCAATTCCAGTTAGATGAAATAGATGGAAAGAAAATTGTTTCACTATCGAAATAAAATAAAATATTCAGGTGAATCTTGAATCAATTTTTTATAGTACTCGCTCAAGATTTATAGGTCGTTGTATTTGAATATATTTTTACTTTACGCTCCGGGGAAGGGGCCAAGCGCACTGGCGCGGCTTTTCACTTGAAAAACGTTACTATAGAGATTGGCGACCCATTGCTTGCCCTCGGTGGTGAGGTCGAGATAGTAGAGGGCTGTTTCGAGGTGCGGTTCAACACAGCGCCAAAAGAATTCCGGATACTTATTGACGAGGTCAGCAGGGTTTTCATAGCCGAGCTTCTGGGCCATGCCGATTTCGACGAATTCGTGGTAAAGGGCGTTGATTTTGCGGTGGTAGAAGGGATCGGCCATCTGTCCGATGAGGTCTGCGGCGCGCACTAGGGCTGGCTCTGACCCGGTTTCTAGGTAGTCGCCATGGTCGGGGACGGGAAAGCGGGTGAGCTCGATAGAGCGCACGATGCGCTCCTCATCGATGTATTCTGAATCTCCAAAGCGATCACGGGCATAGATTTTGCCGCGCTCAATGTGATAGGGCGCGAGAAAGGCATCAGAGGCGCCTTTGGGTGGAGTGATACGTTCACCGTCCTCGCTAATCACGACGTCATTCACGCCGTCGCCTTTGCAAATGCCACGCACGTATCCGATATCGTGGACCAGAAGCGCGCAGGTGTA
>CAXMNO010000235.1:0-1883 GCA_964194655.1 uncultured Acidimicrobiia bacterium | reverse complement strand
CTTCCACCGGCGCCCGGGGTGTCCCATAGCGATTGTCGAAAACGGTCGCGTGTTCGAGGAATTCGCCTCCCGCCACCATTTCCTCAAACCGCTCATGCGTTACAAAGAAATAATCCTCGCCCTCGACCTCGCCTGGCCTTGGTGGGCGGGTGGTTGCCGAAACGGATAGGGAGAGCCCTGGATCACTCTCCAGCAGCTTACGCGAAATCGTGGTCTTACCGGCACCCGATGGCGATGAAAGAACCAACATCAAGCCACGGCGTTTGACAGTTGTTTTCATTACGGCAGTTCCACTATTCGATATTTTGGATCTGTTCACGCATCTGTTCGATAGCGGACTTCAACTCCAGCCCAACGCGGGTCAAATCTTTATCGCTCGACTTCGAGCATATCGTATTGGCTTCGCGATTGAACTCCTGGCACAAAAAGTCGAGACGCCTGCCCACAGCCCGCCCCTCGTCCAGCAGGTCTTGTGCCGCGCGGCAATGGGCTCCCAGACGGTCGAGCTCTTCGCGAATATCTGCTTTCGTAGCGAGTAAAGCTGCTTCTTGCGCAAGACGGTCCTCGGTGAGGCCCGAACTTGCTTCCAGTAAGGTTTCGACCTGAGTTTTCAGCCTCGCCTTTAGTTGTTCGGGCTGTAAGGCAGCTAAATCAGTCGCTTCACTTAAGAGGTTTTCGACGTTCTGGAGCTGGCCTTCGACGACCACTTTCAGCCGCGCCCCTTCCTCACCACGCATGACCCCTAGGTTCGTTAGCGCTTCAGAGAAAGTCTCTTCCAAAGCCTGCATACGCTGAGTGCGTTCATCATCGCTCTCCTTGATCTCTTGCTCTTCAAGGACCCCACGGAGAGACAAGATTCCAACCGCATTCGAAGGGCCCAGATCAAGCTTGGCATCCAAAGCCCCGATCGCATCGACAACCTGATCCAAGATTTCCTGATTGATAGCGACACCGCTCGCACCAGCGACCCGGTTCAAGGTTAGGGAACACTGCAAATTCCCCCGCGCCAAAGCTTTGGTAACGAGGGCACGTAACCTTGTCTCCAGTTCCTCATGACCTGAGGGCATCCGGTAGCGTTGGTCCAGGTTGCGTCCGTTGACGGACTTCAGTTCCCACGACCAGGAGAAGTTCGAATTCCCACCTTCACCGCGCGCAAAGCCGGTCATGCTGGCGATCTTTCCACCGCTTTTGGAGCTAGCGCCCTTTGCCATGCTTTCTATCTCCTGCAAAGCCACAATACTTGAGGGCTTATAAATACGAATGGGGAAGGCCCGTCGATCATCGGCACCTTCCCCAAAACAGTCTATCGATGTGCTTAGAGCTGTTCCATCGCCTTTATGATTTTTTCGCACATCACCTTGGCATCGCCGAAGAGCATCATGGTGTTGTCTCTAAAGAACAGCTCGTTTTGCACGCCCGCATATCCAGTTGCCATCGAGCGTTTGATAAAGAAGACCGTTCCCGCGAACTCGACATCCAAAATCGGCATGCCGTAAATTGGCGAGGCCGGGTCGGTTTTAGCCGACGGATTGGTGATATCATTGGCACCGATCACAAAGGCAACCTCCGTCGACTTAAAGTCGCGGTTAATTTCCTCCATCTCGAAGACTTCATCATAGGGGGCGTTGGCTTCAGCCAGCAGCACGTTCATGTGGCCAGGCATACGCCCTGCGACAGGGTGAATGGCGTAGCGTACATCCACGCCTTCCGCCTTCAACAAATCACCCATTTCCCGGAGCGAATGCTGGGCTTGGGCAACCGCCATGCCGTAGCCAGGAATAATGATTACAGACTTCGAATTCTTCATTAAGAAGGCGGCATCCTCAGCCGCGCCGATCTTGACTTGACGATCATCATCGCCGCCGCCTGCCGCCGCCGCGCTT
>CAXMNO010000234.1:0-5044 GCA_964194655.1 uncultured Acidimicrobiia bacterium | reverse complement strand
TACGCCGCGAGACTAGGCGCCCGGACGCCTTAGCGTTACACCCGGGGGGAATGGGAAACCATTCCCCCTTTTTTTCATTTGGGCTTATGGATTAGGCCCGGCACAGGTTGCCCGCTACAAGTTGGACGAAGCGATGAAGTTCTTGGACCAGGCCAAGATTTACTTAAAAAGCGGTGACGGCGGAAACGGCTGCGTTTCCTTTCGCCGCGAGAAGTATGTTGAGTTCGGCGGCCCTAACGGTGCCGACGGCGGGCGTGGCGGCAATATTGTCATCGAGGCGGTTGCGGGCCTCAATACCCTAATCGACCTGCGCTACAGGCAGCACTTCAAGGCGAAGCGAGGAGGAAACGGCAAGGGCAAGGACATGACAGGGGCCAAAGCCGATCCCCTTGTCATCAAGGTCCCTGCAGGAACCCAGATTATGGACGAAGACAAGGAAGAGGTCCTAGCCGACCTAACGGAAATCGGACAGCGTGTCGTACTATTGAAGGGAGGCGACGGCGGCTTTGGAAACGCCCGCTTCAAGACTTCGACCAATCGCGCGCCACGCCGGGCCGACCCAGGCTGGCCGGGCGAAGAGCTTTGGGTATGGTTGCGCTTAAAACTCATTGGTGATGCAGGTCTCGTCGGATTACCGAACGCGGGAAAATCGACCTTCCTCTCAGCGGTATCACGGGCAAATCCGAAAATTGGCGCCTATCCTTTCACCACAATCCACCCTCACTTAGGCGTGGTTTATGCGGGCGGGGAAGAATTTGTACTGGCCGACATCCCAGGTCTCATCGAAGGGGCGCATGAAGGCGCTGGCCTGGGGGACCGTTTTCTCGGCCATATTGAGCGCTGTGGCGTTCTCTTCCATCTCGTCGATGTAACGGCTGAGGATATCGTCGCCAACTATCGCACCGTCCGTGACGAGCTGGAGGCCTATGGCAGCGGTCTTGCTGAAAAGGTGGAAATCATCGGGCTTAACAAGATCGACGAGCTTGAATACGAGGAGATCGAGGAAAAGCGCCGAACCCTTGCTGGCGCATCAGGCCGGGAAGTTTTCGCCCTTTCAGCCGGTGGTGAGATCGATCTGGAACCAGTGGTAAAGCGTCTTTTGGAAGCTATCATGACCCAAAGGCGCGAGCGTGAGGAGGAATCACAGGCGAACGTGGGCTACCAGCCATGAACGCGCGTTCTGCAATCAATCTTAGCGATCTAGATTTGAATGCAGCAAAACGCATCGTGGTCAAAATCGGCTCTACACTGCTGGTCGATGAGAAGAAAGGTGCCATCAAGCGCGCTTGGTTGGATGCGTTGAGCGATGATATGGCCGCCTTGAGAGCTGCGGGAAAGGAGATTCTTGTCGTTTCCTCCGGTGCAATCGCAGCCGGACGCACGCACCTTGGTTTGACAAACACCCGCATTCGCCTGGAGGGGAAGCAAGCCGCCGCCGCGACTGGACAAATTCAGCTGGCGCATGCCTATCAAGAAAGCCTCGCGCGGCACGAGATCACCGTCGCCCAGATCTTGCTGACCCTCACCGATATGGAGGAAAGGCGGCGCCACTTGAATGCACGGGCGACGCTCGCAGCTCTCCTGAGACTTGGCACTATCCCCGTCATCAACGAGAACGACACCGTCACAACCACGGAAATTCGCGTCGGCGACAATGACCGCCTTGCTGCGCGGGTGGCTGCGATGATCGGGGCCGATACGCTGATCTTACTGTCTGATATCGATGGTCTCTACGACGCTGACCCAAGGAAAGTGCCCGATGCAGCATTTTTGGCAGTTGTTGATACCATTACGCCGGAAATACTTGCCATGGCGGGCAAAGCGCCGGTGGGTTATTCCTCGGGCGGCATGGTGACGAAACTGGCTGCCGCGCGGATTGCGGTGGATGCCGGCTGCCGCATGGTCATTGCTGATGGCACAGGGCTCAATCCCCTAAAGGCCATAGAAGAGGGTGCGCGTTGCACTTGGTTCAAAGCGACCTTGGAGCCACGTGCCGCGCGCAAACTTTGGATTTCAGGTTCACTTGGGACCAGTGGCGCACTTCACCTGGATGCTGGTGCCACTCATGCGCTACGCCACGGCAAAAGCTTGCTGCCTGCAGGAGTGACGGAAGTCGCGGGTAAGTTCCAACGCGGCGACACCGTGCGCGTCTTGGATGAAAAGGGACTTGAAATCGCGCGTGGTTTAACGGCCTACTCTGTTAAGGACGCAGAGCGGATCATCGGCCACAACTCCCGTGAAATCGAGCGCCTTCTGGGCTATCGTGGCAGGGAAGAGCTGATACATCGCGACGACCTCGTCTTGCTTGAACAAGAAAGCGATGGAACCAAGAATAACGTGGGGGGTGGAGGATAGATTATGGCGGCTGAAACGGCGATCCTGCACGAAGACTTGAAGAGCCAGATGGAGGCACTCGGGCGTGGTGCCAAGCGAGCCGCAGCAGCTTTGGCGCTTGCCACGCCGGAGGTAAAAAATCAGGCGCTTAAAGCATCCGCTTCTCGCTTGAGGTCGCGCGCGACGGAGATTTTAGCGGCCAACGCAAAGGATATGGAAGGCGGGCGACGTAAAGGCCTGACACCTGCATTGCTCGACCGCCTGGAGTTAACGCCCGAGCGCATTGAAGCCATGGCCAAGGGGCTGGAGGATATCGCCACCTTCCCCGACCCCATTGGCAAGGTGCTGGACGAATGGGAGCGCCCCAACGGCTTGAAAATTGCCCGCGTCTCGGTTCCGCTTGGCGTTATCGGCATCATCTATGAAAGCCGCCCCAACGTCACCGCCGATGCCGGTGGGCTTTGCATAAAGTCTGGCAATGCCGCCATTTTGCGTGGAGGTACGGAGAGTTACAATTCCTCAGGCGCAATCCTGGAATGCCTTCAAGACGGCCTGGCAGATGCTGGCCTACCGCGCGAGACCGTCCAACGCCCGCCCACCAGCGACCGGGATGCCGTTGGCATCCTCTTGCGGATGAGCGACACCATCGACGTCATCATCCCCCGTGGCGGACGTGGCTTGATCGAGAGAGTGCGCGAGGAAAGCCGGGTTCCGGTCATGTCTCACCTTGACGGACTTTGCCACACCTATCTTCACGCCGCCGCTGACAGGGAAAAGGCGCTGGCCATAACTTTGAACGCCAAAATGCGCCGCACAGGCATTTGCGGTGCGACTGAGACGTTGCTGGTTGATCGCCCCTTTGCAAGCGACGTTTTGCCTCAGTTGCTTCGCGAACTCACGGACAGGGGCTGTGAATTGCGCGGCGATGCGGAGGCACAGGCACTCGCCGAGAAATCACAGACCAAGATGACAGAGGCATCAGATGAGGATTGGGATACGGAGTACTTGGCACCGATTCTCTCGGTGCGGGTCGTAGACGGCATTGAAGAGGCAATCGAACATATCAATCACCACGGCTCCCACCACACCGAAGCGATTGTGACGGAAGATGATGCTGCAGCATCGCGCTTCTTAAACGAGATCGATGCGGGCATTGTCATGGTCAATACCTCGACCCAATTCGCCGACGGTGGCGAGTTCGGCATGGGGGCGGAGATTGGTATCTCAACGGGTAAGCTCCATGCACGTGGACCTGTCGGAGCTGAACAGTTGACGAGCTATAAGTATCTTGTGCGCAGTGAGGGTCAAACCCGCCCGTGATGGGAAAACCTGGTTCTACACGCCCGGCGATCATCACGCCCACGAAGGTAGGGCGGGCGCTTGGCGGATACCTGCCGCCGCCTGGCGCTAAAATTGGGCTTTTGGGTGGGTCCTTCAATCCAGCGCATCAAGGGCACCTGCAGATTTCGCGAGAAGCGTTACGGCGATTGGGGCTGGATGAGGTTTGGTGGCTCGTTTCACCACAAAACCCGCTAAAACCCCAAAACGGCATGGCACCCTTATCGGAGCGTGTAACGAAAGCTCAAGAGCTCGCGCGGCATCCGAAAATCCGGGTCACGCCCCTGGAAAGTCTTTTGAACACCCAGTTCACCGCTGATACTCTACGGAAACTGCGAAAATCGTTGCCTAAGGCCCATTTCGTATGGCTTTTAGGGGCCGACAACCTTTATCAGCTTGAAAAGTGGCATAACTGGCAACAAATCTTTGATGAGACGGTCGTTGCGATTTTTGACCGTCCGTCATATGCTTTAAGGGCTTTGGCTGGCAAGGCAGCAAGGACTTTCGCCTCTTATAGGATGGATGAAAGGTCGGCGCGGCGGCTGGCACGGAGCAAACCGCCGGCTTGGGTTTTTTTACACACACCCTTAAATCCCTTGTCGGCAACCCAAATCCGCTCTGGTCAAGTTCGTTCTGGCCAAAGTCAGTTTCTTTAGTGGATTTGGTTAGTGAGGTTGCAGCGTTTAATGAGGCAACCTTTTCAAAGTGGAAATGTTGAGGAGAGATAGACCATACAACCGACCCTGATGGCCTTTAGCGCCAATAAGCACGAAGAGCCAGCGCCGCAGCCGGATCGCGTGCTTTCCTTGGTTCAGTCCTCGCTTGAGGACGACAAGGCAGAAGATACGGTCGTCATTCCGCTTGCCGAGAAATCCGACATCGCAGATTACCTGGTGATCACCTCTGGCCAATCGGGCCGGCAGGTGGGTGCCATGGCCGATCATCTGCGGGAGATCTTGAAAGCGGCTGGCGTCCGGGGAATCTCCACGGAAGGTATGGAGCGTTGCGACTGGGTCCTGGTGGATGCCGGCGACGTGATCGTGCATCTTTTCCGTCCGGAGGTTCGCAGCTTCTATAACCTCGAGAAGATGTGGGGCCTTGAGCTCCCAGAAGATCGGGGTATCGACCAAGGAAGAAGCGGCACGGCCTAAAGTAATTGCGGACTTGGCTTCCTGGCCCACTATAAGGGCCTATAGGGGCGAGAGCTTTAAACCTCCCGTCAATTCCGCATTACGGTTTGCTCGCGCGGGCCTTTACCCCTCTCCGCGAAAGACTTGTTCATGCACGTGACACTCCTGGCAGTTGGCCGACAGAAAGCCGGTCCCTTGCGCGATCTCTTTCAGGATTACGCGCGCCGCTTGATCTTTCCATT
>CAXMNO010000233.1:0-15397 GCA_964194655.1 uncultured Acidimicrobiia bacterium | reverse complement strand
CAAGCAACCGGTTCCAAGTTTCCCAGGGGAAATGCGCCGTCTCCGGCATTCCTGGCGAGAAAGCTGCATATTGGCGCGGGTGATCACGGCGAATAGCTGCCAGGCTCGCGCCTCGCTTTGAAAGCGCCGGTGCTGGATGTCTGGCTGCTTGGCCAGGCGGTGGCCACGGATTTAACTCTTTGGCCGTCGTGGGCGAATGTGAACCATTCCTCCCAAGATCGGCGCGAAGCAATTCTTCTGGCAGAACCCGAGAAACGTAGGTGCCGGAACCCGATTCGCATTCCAGATAACCTTCTGCGAAAAGCTGATCGTAAGCTCCAATCACGGTATTGCGTGAACATGCCAGCTCCTCTGCCAAGGCCCGGGTAGATGGAAGCCGCGCCCCCGGTTTCACGCGGCCACCCAGGATAAGCTCACGCAACTGCTCGAAAAGCTGACGCTGCAAAGAGAGTTCCACACCACGCTCGAGGCTTAAGGGGAGGAGCGTCGCGCTAAGGCTTCGCCGTGTGGCCTTTGGCATCAAAGTTTCCCCTTTAAAGGTCGTGAGTGGTCCCGCCGTTTAAGAAAAAGCGGACCTACGCTTTGGTATAATAGAATGCCATTGTTAGGTCCGTTATGCCAAGGTGGCCTAAGGAGAAAAAAATGCCTGACGAATTGCGGGCCGACAAAAACCAAGGTACGGCCAAGGGGGGCTTTACCCCCAGCACCCGCAGCAAGGTAAAACGCCTCTATGAACGCGGCCACCATGACCGTGAAACCCTTTTTTCGGTGCTCGACCAGGGCTTTGTCTGCCATGTCGCCTATGTGATCGATGGCGCGCCTTACGTCACACCAACCGCTTATTGGCGCGAGGGTGACTTGATCTATTGGCACGGCTCATCTGCCAGCCGGATGTTACGGCAAGTGAAAACAGGTATCCCCGTTTCCTTGAATGTTTGCTTCTTTGATGGCTTGGTGCTCGCGCGTTCAGGCTTTCACAGCTCGATCAACTATCGCTCGGCAACGCTATTTGGAACGGGGCAGGCCTTAGAGAGCGAAGACGAGATACTCGCCGCCTTGGAAGCTTTTACAGAGCGGATGCTGCCTGGGCGATGGGCGGAGCTGCGTCCCCCGACAAAACAGGAAGTGAAAGCAACGACTGTCTTCGTGATGGAGATCGAAGAGGCTTCTGCCAAAATTCGAACTGGGCCGCCGGGCGACGATGAAGAAGACTATGCGTTGCCGATCTGGGCTGGGGTACTGCCGATCCACACTGTCTTTGGCGAGCCTGAGGCCGACCCACGTCTAGACCCGGAGACACCGCTTCCGAGCTACATTAAAAATTTTCGATTTGGCTAGAGCGCTTTCAGCAAAAGTGTGTGCGGTTTTGCGCTCGCAAAGCGCGCGACAACAATGGTTTAGAGCACGTTTAATGATTCGGAAATTATTAAACGTGCTCTAGGGCTTCTTTTGCAACGAGTCGATCAATTGGTCTTCCAGTTTGCACGACGCTGCTACGATCTGGGCAAAGAGTTCGCGCACGAGACTAGAATCAACACCCAATCCGGCGGCGTTGTCACTGTTGCGTGCACAGACCTCCTCAATCCTCTCAGGGATCCTGACAGGCAAACCGTAGCGTTCCTTCAAGCTGGCAACCTCGCGGACAACCTCAAAACGCCGGGCCAAAAGGCGCACGATCTCGTCATCTAGCGCATCGATGCGACGACGGTAAGCGGCCAGCGACGTCTTATCGTCGAATGCTTTATCGTTATCCGCGGGGTGATCCGTCATGTCGTCAAAAATCGCTGCAAATGCCATTGCGCTCCCAATCGCCATAGCGGGTCGGCTCTGGCCCACTCGGGCCGCCGATTTCCTTTGGACGGGGTGCGGATGAGGGGTGGGTGTCAGAATTCCCGGCCGATTGATCTCCCAGAGCGGCACTGGCTTTCTTCTCTTCCAAGGCGCGCTCGATATCCGCTGCGTCTTTCGGCTTCCTGGAATTGGACGCAGACGTCACATTGGCTAAAGCGCCATTTGAGGCACTACGGGCCTTATTTACTTTATGAGATTTGAAATTCAGTGTCATAATTAAGATATGGCACGGAGATCGCGCTTGGCCAAGTCTTGAACTATCGCCAAAGGCTCCTTAATTCGATCATGATGAACTATTTGCGCACAACTATCCTTCTCGCAGGCATGACCGCCATCTTTTTAGGGGTCGGTTTTATGCTGGGCGGTGAAGCTGGAATGATGATCGCGCTGGCCGTTGCGATCGCCATGAATGTCTTCGCTTACTGGAAATCCGACAAGATGGTTTTGCGGATGTACGGCGCACGGGAGATTGGCAGAGGAGACGCCCAAGGCTTCTATGGCATTGTCGAACAGCTCGCCGAGCGCGCGGACCTTCCGATGCCAAAAGTCTATGTCATGGATAACCCGCAACCCAATGCCTTCGCCACGGGCCGTAATCCTGAAAATGCGGCCGTTGCCGCCACGACCGGCCTGTTACAGCGTCTTTCAAGTGAGGAAGTCGCGGGCGTCATGGCGCACGAACTTGCGCACGTGAAAAACCGCGACACCTTGATCATGACGATTACCGCGACCGTCGCAGGCGCCATATCCATGCTGGCGAACTTCGGCCTCTGGTTTGGGGGTGGAAGCAGGAACAATCCGCTGGGATTTGTCGGTGTTCTCTTGGTCGCCATTCTGGCCCCTTTCGCCGCCATGATGGTGCAGATGGCCATTTCCCGGGCACGCGAATACGAGGCTGACCGGATCGGGGCGGAGATTTGCGGCCGCCCCCTTTGGCTTGCGTCCGCACTTGAAAAGATTTCAGGGGCCGCTGAGGTCATTGATAACGATCAAGCAGAGGCGAACCCGGCGACAGCGCATATGTTCATAATTAACCCGCTGCACAGCCGGGCGGTCGACAGCCTCTTCTCGACGCACCCCAACACCGCCGAACGCGTGCGCCGTCTTCGCGAAATGGCAGGGGCTGGAGGACCTGTCAGTAGAGCAGGGCCTTGGGGGTAGTTCCTATTTTGAAAACAAGCGATAGAAAAAATCGCCGGACCCCAAACACCAGCCAAGCTTTCGCTTTCTTTTGTCCACCAGACTGTTAAACCCCCCTTCATGGCACGCACTAAGGTCAATGCGCGTGGCGTAGCGTTGGAATTACTCGGTTGGGTCCTCGAACGGGGTCGGCCTTTTGACGAAGCGTTCGCCCGAAACCGAAACTGGTCCCAACTCACCGGGCGTGACCGCGCGTTCGCCCGACTTTTGGCGGCAACAATCTTACGTCGGATGGGTCAGCTTGACGCCTTGATCGACGCTTGCCTCGATAAGCCGCTAAAGCCCAGACAGCTTGAGTTGCGCAATATTTTGCGACTTGGCACCGTGCAGCTGGTCTTTCTGGATACACCGCCTCATGCAGCCGTCTCCACCAGCTTGCAGCTTGCAGACGGACAGCCGCAATTGGCTGGCTATAAGGGCTTGATCAATGCCGTGCTGCGACGCCTTTCCCAGGAAGGAAAAGCGCTGGCCGAGAAGCAAGACGCAGCCAAGCTAACGCTACCCGATTGGCTATGGACGCGTTGGTCAAGCGCTTACGGCGAAGACCAAGCTCGTGCAATTGGCAACGCCTTGCTCCTAGAGCCCGCACTCGACATCACCGTTAAGGAGAAGGCGGAAACCTGGGCGAGAAGGCTCGGCGGCAGCGCGGTCCCTTGGGGTGCCGTTCGCTGCAGTGAGGCCCGCGGTGAGGTTGCAAATATGCCCGGCTACGAAGATGGCGCCTGGTGGGTGCAAGATCTGGCAGCAAGCTTGACGATCCGCCTGCTTGGCCCCCTTGAGGGGATAAGCACTATCGATCTCTGCGCGGCACCTGGCGGCAAAACGGCTGCACTAGCGGCTGCGGGCGCAAAGGTGACAGCCGTCGAGCGCGCGATGGGGCGTGTCGGGCGGCTGCAGGAGAACATGGCCCGCCTAAAGCTGCCAGCAACGATAGAAGCGGGCGACGTTCTCCATTGGCGGCCGCGTAGACCTGCGGATTTGGTCCTGTTGGATGCACCTTGTAGCGCAACAGGCACCATGCGCCGCCACCCGGACATAAAGTTTCTGCGTAAGCCTGAAGAGATCGAAAGCCTGGCACGCGTGCAGCAACGCCTTTTGCAAGCAGCATCCTCAATGACTGCAGCCGACGGTACACTCGTCTACATCGTTTGCTCTTTAGAGCCAGAGGAAGGGCCTCGGCAAATAGAAGCGTTCTTGCGCTCAGAAAACGGGTCGGACTTTCAACGTCTTCCCTTCGATGAAGCAGCGGTTTTCGGGCACAGCGAGTTTCTCGATCGCGAAGGCGCCTTTCGCAGTCTTCCCTGTCACCTGCCTGAACTTGGCGGCATTGATGGGTTTTACGCCTGCCGCCTCAAGCGTCAATCGGCTTAGAATGCTACGCTAAATCGTCGATTCGCTTTAGGCCGGTTTAAGTCAAACTAATTTATACAGGTATGTCAGCGTTCTTCAGGTCATCCCCCTAGACCCTTCCTCCATCACGCACTATAAGCCATGGATGCCTGTTCAAAACCAGCCGGGCCGGGAAATCTAAGCACTCATGTCAAAGTTCGCCCCCACGCGCTCAAGTAAACCCATTCGCATCGCACCTTCGATTCTGGCTTCAGACTTTGCCAAATTGGGGCGAGAGGTTGCAGCCATTACCGCGGCCGGGGCGGATTGGATTCATGTGGATGTCATGGATGGCCACTTCGTTCCCAATATTTCGATTGGGCCGCAGATCGTCTCGGCGCTGCGCGGCCATTCCAGCCACCCTTTCGATGTGCACTTGATGATTTCACCGGTCGATCCCTTCATTCCCGACTTTGCAGAAGCCGGTGCGGACATAATTACCCTGCATCCTGAGGCAGGCCCGCACCTCCACCGTTCCATCCAGCTCATCAAATCGCTCGGTAAGAAAGCTGGGGTTTCGCTCAACCCGGCAACGCCGGTCGATATTATCGATCATGTCTTGGAAGATATTGATCTGGTCCTGGTCATGTCTGTTAATCCAGGGTTCGGCGGGCAAAAATTTATCACGAGTTCACTCGACAAAATCCGGGCTTTGCGCGCTAAAATCGACGCGAGTGGCCGCGACATCGATCTCGAAGTCGATGGGGGCATCAATTTCGATACAGCACCTCTTGCGATCGAAGCAGGGGCCGATGTTCTAGTTGCAGGAACCGCGACCTTTACCGGTGGCGAGGCAGCTTATAGTGAAAATATTACACGACTGCGTGGTTCGGATGTGCCAACCGGGGCTTAACGGGCCGGGGGGATCAGGGGAATAACTGTCAGGAGAGACAAAGTCGTAATGACGTCTAAGTCCCTGGAAATTTTCCGCGGAATTAGGTCTCTGCCTCGCGGGGTGATTCTTGGTCGCCTCGCCTACCTCCTAAAAAACCCGTTTTTCCGCCTAACCCTTTCCAGCAGCCGCATATTTGCCAGTAAAATCTCTGTGCTGGCACACAATCCGCCGGACCCCTGGCCAGGCCAAGCCGATCGCGGTGCCGCCATCATCCAAAACCGCTTCACGCTTTCGGATCAAACAATCGAAAATCCGGACCCTCTGTGGGCGCCGCGTGACGCTGGCACGGCTTTCTTTGCCGCGTTGCACGATTTTTCCTGGCTTCGCGATCTTCGTGCCAGTGGCGGCGATCAAGCCCGCCGCAGGGCGCGTGAGCTGACGGAAAGCTGGATCGACCAATTCGGCAATTGGAATGGCCGGACTTGGGAGCCGGACATAACCGGCCGCCGCCTTGCCAACTGGCTTGGCCAGTATGAGTTTTTTGCAGCCTCCGCGGAGATCACCTTTCGGCAGATTTTAATTCAGAGTGCTGAGCGCCAGGCGTTGCATTTGTTTCGGGTTCTGCCAGCCGGTCTCTACGGTGCGGAGCTGGTCTCGACCTTGAAGGGGCTTATTTTTGCCGGTGTGGCGTTACCAGGCGCTAGTGATCTTCGAGAAAGGGGCCTTACCCTCCTGGAGCGAGAGCTAAACCGTCAACTGCTTGCCGACGGCGGTCACATCGAACGCTGCCCGGCACGGCAAATGTCCGTCTTGCGCGACTTAATGGATATCCGCGCGACCCTTTCTGCAGCAGGCGGACCGGGTGCGCCCTTTCTGGAGGCGGCCATTTCCTCCATGGCTCCGGTCTTGCGCCTTTTCCAACATGGTGATGGCAAGCTGGCACTTTTCAACGGGACCAACGAGGGCGACAGTCTGCATATCGATTTGATCCTGCAACGCTGTCCCGGCCCCAAAAAACCCCTGATGACGGCACCCGATTCCGGGTTTCAACGTCTACAATCGGGCCGCAGTGTCATTATCGCGGATGCAGGGGCGCCACCGCCACCGGCCTATGACCGCGATGCCCATGCTGGGACTGGCAGCTTTGAATTTTCCATTGGGCGGGAACGCATTATCGTCAATTGCGGTGCTCAGGAAGGTTCAGGCGAGCTCAAACTCGCGCAGCGCTCGACCGCCGCACATTCAACCTTGACGCTTGCGGCGCGCAACTCCTCGCAAATCGACAAAAAGGGCGGCCTGGGCTCACGGCCGGATCAGATCTACGCACGCCGTATCGAAAACGAAGAAGGCGATCATCTGTTGGAGATGACGCAAGACGGCTATTACGAGCGTCTCGGCGCCCTTCACCACCGCTCCCTCTTTCTCGCAGCAGCAGGCGACGACTTGAGAGGTGAGGACAGACTGGAATACCCCAAGGGTGGCGGCGGCGGACAAAGCTTTGCCATTCGCTTTCACCTGCACCCAGACGTCAAAGCCCTTATTTCAATGGACGGCAAGGCCGTCTTCCTTTCCATGCGCAAGGCAGGTGGTTGGCGGCTTCGTGCCCAAGGTGCAGCCCTAAGCCTGGAGCCCAGTATTTACCTGGGCGAACCCGGTAACCTCAGACGCACCCAGCAGATTGTGCTGAGCGGGAATGTGGTTGGCTCGGAGGCGCTCGTGAAGTGGGCCTTTCGTAAGGAGAGCAAAAGCTAGTTTTCTAAGCTTTTCCGTGCCAGTTTAGCCGCCCAATAAGGCCTGGCCTTGACTGAAAGTGTCACCGCCCTTAGGAGAAGGCGCAATTAGAGCACTTTCAGCAAAAGTGTGCGCGGTTTTGCGCCCGGAAAGTGCGTAATAATAATAGCTTAGAGCGATTTTCATGATCGAGGGATCATTGAAAGTGCTCTAGACCCTTTTTCTCAAAACCGAGCTCGAAAGAGACCGGGGCTTGAGACGTCATCCTAGCCGGAGCAAACAATGTCCGCTGTGACCCGCGCCCTCATTTCTGTTTCCGATAAAACCGGATTGGTGGATTTTGCGCGCCACCTCAGCAATCGAGGTATTGAGATCCTCTCCACCGGTGGCTCTGCGCGTGCGTTACGCGAGGCCGGGATCCCGGTGAGGGAGGTTTCGGACTATACCGGATCGCCGGAGATTATGGATGGGCGGGTGAAGACGCTTCACCCCAAGGTGCACGGCGGCATTCTAGCGAGGCGCGATTCCGAGGCCCACCTTGAGGCCATGAGCGCACATGATATTTCGGCCATCGACCTTGTTGTGGTCAATCTCTATCCCTTTGAAGCAACCGTGAGCTCGGGCGCCGATTTTGCGACCTGTATCGAGAATATCGACATCGGTGGACCTGCGATGGTGCGCGCTGCGGCAAAGAACCACGACTTCGTTGGCATCGTCACCGATCCTGCGGATTATGAAGCGGTCTTAAGTGACCTTGAAGCGCAGGGCGGCGCACTTTCGGGTGAGCTGCGCCACCGCCTTGCCGCCAAGGCGTACGGTCATACAGCCTTCTACGATTCCATGATCGCCCGCTGGATGGAAGGGACGCGCGGCGAAACCTTCCCCGAGCTATTGACCATCGGTGGACGGCTGAAAAACACGCTGCGCTACGGCGAGAACCCGCACCAGAAAGCGGCCTTCTATTGCGGTGGCGCAAAGAGAGCTGGTGTTGCCGATGCCCGGCAGCTTCAAGGCAAAGCCCTTAGCTACAACAACTTGAACGACACGAACGCGGCCTACGAACTGGTGGCCGAATTCGACGCGCCAAGTGTTGCGATCATCAAACATGCCAATCCTTGCGGTGTTGCCAGTGCCAGCGAATCGGTAGTGGCTTACCGCCGTGCGCTTGCCTGCGACCCGGTAAGTGCGTTTGGCGGAATCATAGCGTTAAACCGGCCACTTGATAGCGCAACGGCGGCTGAGATCGTGAAACTCTTCGTCGAGGTCGTGATTGCACCCGGCTGCGATGAAGGCGCGCGCGAAATTATGGCGGCAAAGCAAAATTTGCGCCTTCTTGTGACGGATGCCTTGCCTTTACCCGAAGAAGAAGGTCTCGTCATCACCCAGACCGCTGGTGGCTTTCTGGCCCAAACACGCGATAACGGGCGCATTGGCAAAGACGACTTGAAGGTTGTCACCAAGCGAAGCCCCAGTGAGGCGGAACTGGAAGATCTTCTCTTCGCCTTTCGGGTCGCAAAGCACGTGAAATCCAACACCATCGTATATGCGAAAGATGGCGCAACAGTAGGTATCGGTGCTGGCCAGATGAGCCGTGTGGACGCCGCCCGCATTGCCGCCCGCAAGGCTGAGGATGCGGCCAAAGCAGCAGGTCTTGCGGAGCCGCTGACGCGTGGCTGTGTCGCCGCCTCTGACGCCTTCTTCCCTTTTGCCGATGGGTTGCTGACAACAGTTGAGGCTGGGGCCACAGCCGTCATCCAGCCCGGCGGGTCGCTACGCGATGACGAGGTGATCGCCGCTGCCGATGACGCAGGCCTCGCCATGGTTACAACCGGGATGCGCCACTTCCGCCACTAGCGCGCTTTTAGTGATCTCAGAATCATGAAAACTGCTCTAAGCTCTTATGATTACGCACTTTCCGGGCGCAAAACCGCGTACACTTTTGCTGAAAGTGCTCTTATTATTACGCACTTTCCGGGCGCAAAACCGCGTACACTTTTGCTGAAAGTGCTCTAGGTTTTGCGTTTCCGCTAGCCTGCCACGATTGATTTTATCTGCCGATTAGCAACAGCCAACATGGCCAAATCCGGCGTGCCGGAGGTCCGCAGCTCCTGCAGAAGTTGCTCGCCCCGGGCGATCTGCGACTGAAGCTGGGAAGCCCAAGATTCGATCAAACCCTCAACACCCGCTTCGTTCAACTTGCCGGCCAAAACTCGCCCGACTAAATCGGCTTGGTGGCCATAGAAATCATCCACGATAGCCGTCACGGCCAGCTTATCCCATGCAGAATCGGTTGAGAGCGCGGCCGCTGCACGACGCAACCAATCGAAACCATAGCGATCGCCAATTTTGCAATAGACCTCTGCCACGACTTCAACCCCAAGACCGGCCGCACGCGCCAAGCGCACGATATCTGTAACGGGGGTCAGGAAGGGAAGCGTGGCGATTCTTTTGGCGAGTAGCGTGGGTACTCCTTGGCCTTCGAGATTCTCCGTCATCTTCGCATGTGCCGCACGGTCGGTATCTGAGAAAAAACCAGCCCAAGAGCGCGCCAAGACGCCAACGCCCTCGCCGTATTCTTCTATCGCCTGCTCAATCATCAATGGGCTGGCCGATTCGCGCAGGAACCAGACGGTTTCCCGCTCAACAAGACGGCCGCATTCGAGCAGCATCTTCGACTGGAAAAGCGCAGGCGTCTTATTATCCATGGCCTCGATCTCAGACCAGATATCGTCCATGCCGAAAATTTCACGCGTGACGGTGTAGGCTCTGGTGATTTCTTCCGGCGCCATGCCGGTCTTCTCACGCACCTCCTGAATAAAGTTGATGCCGACACGATTGACCAAATCATTGGTCACGACGGTGGTGATGATTTCGCGCCGCAGCCGATGCCCACGAATTTCCTTCCCGTACTTCTTACGCAAAGGCCCAGGGAAATAGTTCACCAAGTCCGCCTCGAAGAAGGGGTCATCTGGCAGGTCCGAGGCCAAGATGTCATCATAGAGGACATTCTTGGAATAGGAGAGGAGAACGGATATCTCCGGCCGGGTAAGACCGATACCTTGCTTGATACGCTCCAATATCACTTCGTCATCGGGCAGGTACTCAATATCGCGGTCCAGTTGACCGTCCTTTTCCAAGGCCCGCATAAAGCGGCCGAAGCGATCCAGCAGATGCGCGCCTAGTTGGTTGGTGACGGTAATCGACTGACTTTGCAGGTAGTTATCGCGCAAGCACTGTTCGCCAACCTCATCTGTCATCTTCTCTAGAAGCTTATCGCGTTGCTTACGCGTCATGGTGCCCGCTTGCTCGACGGCACTAAGGAGGATCTTGATATTGACCTCGTGGTCAGAGCAATCCACGCCTGCCGAGTTATCGATTGAATCGGTATTGCAAGCACCGCCCGCCAAGTCATATTCGACCCGGCCACGCTGGGTTAGACCTAGGTTCGCACCCTCGCCGATGACTTTCGCACCAACCTCGCGCCCGTTAATTCTAAGCGCATCGTTCGCGCGGTCACCGACATCAATGTCGCTTTCGCCTGCAGCCTTGATATAGGTCCCAATACCACCGAACCACAGCAACTCGACCTCAGACTTCAACATGGCCTTGACCAAGAGGCTCGGCGTGATCTCGGTTTCCTCGACCCCAAAGAGCTTGCGGATCTCAGGCGTTGTTTTGATCGATTTCGCCTTGCGGTCAAAGATCCCGCCGCCCTTGGATATCAGCTTCTCGTTATAATCCGTCCAGGCGGAGCGCGGCAGATCGAAGAGGCGTTTGCGCTCTTTCCACGTAACCGCCGGATCGGGGTCGGGGTCGATGAAAATCTGTACGTGATTAAAAGCACCGACCAACTTGGTGTGCTTGGAAAGCAGCATGCCGTTGCCGAAAACATCACCCGACATGTCGCCGCACCCCACGCAAGTGAAGTCCTCGCTTTGGATATCCTTGCCGAGTTCGCGGAAATGACGTTTCACACATTCCCAAGCGCCACGCGCCGTTATACCCATCTTCTTGTGGTCGTAGCCCGCCGACCCGCCAGAGGCAAAGGCATCGTCGAGCCAATGGCCATATTCGATCGACACAGCATTGGCGATATCGGAGAAGGTAGCCGTCCCCTTATCCGCCGCAACGACGAGGTAGGGATCATCGCCATCGTAGCGCACCACCTCTTTAGGCGCGACGAGACGGCCCAGCTTCAAGTTATCGGTGATGTCGAGAAGGGCGCGAATGAAAGTCTTATAGCTTTCAATCCCTTCCGCTAAGAAGGCATCGCGCCCAGCACTCGCCGGGGGCGGCTGCTTCATCACGAAACCGCCCTTCGATCCAACCGGCACGATGACCGCGTTCTTAACCTGTTGCGCCTTGACGAGCCCTAAGACTTCAGTGCGGAAGTCCTCACGGCGGTCCGACCAACGCAAACCACCGCGCGCCACCATACCAAAGCGCAGATGGACGCCCTCGATCTTCGGACTATAGACGAATATCTCCCGGAAGGGCTGGGGCAGCGGCAATTCTTCGATGCTTCGCGAATCGAGCTTGAAACAGCAGTATTCCTTCTCGCCCCCGCTCGACGCTGCTTGAAAGAAATTGGTTCGCAAGGTCGATTCGATAATGTTCAAATACCGCCGGATGATTCGGTCTTCATCAAGGTTCGCGACATCTTCCAAGGCACTCAGAACCGCGCCATGAAGATCTTGCGCCTTTTTATCTGCCGTCTTGCCATGGGCCGGGTCAAACCGGACCTCAAAAAGCTCGACGAGAATCGACGTAATGGCAGAATTCTTCGCCAGCGTCTCTTCCATGTAAGCTTGGGAGAAGGGGATGCGCGCCTGGCGCAAATACTTGCAATAGGCCCGCAGCATAATGACTTGGCGGGCGGTTAGCCCTGAATGCAAAACCAGCCGGTTAAAGCCGTCATTTTCCATTTTGCCATGCCAAACACGGTGGAAGGCTTCATGGAAATTATCGCGCACCTGGGCCAGATCGATCACTGCGCCGCCATCGATGCGCATGTCGAAATCGTGGATCCAGATACCTTGATCATAGCCCCCCGGGCTTACATTGAACGGACTTTCACCGATCACACGCAGCCCCATGTTTTCCAGCATTGGCAATATGTCGGAAAGCGGGACAGGACAGGCGGGGACGAAAACTTTGAAGCGGAGAACACCCGGCACCGCACCCTCGGGCCGATAGAGGTTCATGGCAAGATCGCCGCTTTCCATTGCGTGCTCAATGCAGTCGATATCATCGACCGCTTGCTTGGCCGTCGAAGTCTCTTGATAGCCTGCTGGGAAGGCGCGCTCAAAACGCCGGAGGCTCTTGATTCCCTTGATCTCCCCGCGCGCGGCGATCAGGGCATCTTCCAAATGATCCACGAAAGAGCGCGACGCCTCTGCGAGCGTGGCTTCCAAAGCCTCTACGTCAACTTTTGGAATCCGGTCATTTTTAGTTTCGACGATAAAGTGCACGCGTGCCAAGGCCGCATCGGTCAGGCGGGTCGAATGGGTCGCTACACTGCCGTTGAAGGCTTCTTCAAGCAGGGCTTGGACACGACGGCGAAGCGTCGTATCGAAGCGCTCGCGGGGAATATAGACCATGCAAGAAACGAAACGCCCGAAGGGGTCCTTGCGCACAAACAACGCCGTGCGTTGACGTTCTTGCAGGTGCAAGACGCCCATCGCTATTTCATGAAGTTCGGATTCCCGTGCCTCGAAAATTTCATCGCGCGGATAGGTGTCGAGAATATGCATGAGGGCCTTGCCGTCATGGCTGCCTGAGCGAAAACCCGAGCGGCGCACGACATTCGTCACCTTCTCCCTTAATAACGGTATCTCGCGAGGGCTGCGCGCATAGGCAACCGAGGTGAAAAGCCCGACAAACAAGCGCTCACCCATAACCTTTCCGGCTCTATCAAAAAGCTTTACGGCTACTGTATCCATCTGGACTGGGCGATGGACGGTCGAGCGTTGGTTGGATTTCGTGATCCTCAACAGAACTGGGGTGCGCACAAATTTACGCACGTCCGCTGGAAGTTTCCCCAGATTGCGCAGGCCCTTGAAGATTCGGAACTCAAGGTCGCGCAGGAGGCCGAGCCCACTCTCCTTGTCGATTTTAGAATAAGCGTCCGCCCCCTTACCTTCGAATCGATACTCGCGATAACCGAGGTAAGTGAAGTGATCGTCATCCATCCACTTCAGAAACGCGATTGTCTCAGCCACTTCAGCGTGCGGGAGCTTCGGAGGCCGGTCCTCAAGCTCCGCAACCAGCTCAGTGGCGCGCGCGCGCATTGAACGCCAGTCTTCTACTGTGGAGCGGTTGTCCTCCAGTACTTTTTCCAGGTGACTGGCGAGCGCCTTGCACTCCTCTTCAGTCTGTTCGCTGATTTGTATGTGCATGACCGACTCACTAACGGCACCTGCACCAGCGGTTTCGTCAACCACTGCAGAGAGTTTCCCCTTCGCAGAGCGCTTAACCAGCATAATCGGGTGAATGATGAGATGAACCTCTCCACCCATCCTGTTAACGGCGGAGGCTATCGAGTCGACCAAGAAGGGCATGTCATCGTTGACAATCTCGACAATCGTATGGCCGCCGACGGTCCAGCCTTCTTTGTCCTCGCTCGGATTGAATACGCGGATCTTGGCCCGACCGGGCGTACGCTCACCCAGCACACCCCAAAGAGATCCGGACACACCAGCCAGCGTTTCAGGCGTCATGCCACGCAGGTCACCAGGAGGGACGTTTGAATAGAGTCTTTGCGTAAAATCGATGAGTGCATCTGCCGCTTTCTTGCCGCGAACCTCTTTTTTGATTCGCCCGCAAACAGCGGTGATTAAATCGGCAAGCTTTCTGTCGGATTTCCCAGGCATGGAGTGCCCCCTCTTCAACGCGCGGTCCTGGAACACAATAGGTATGTGCCTTATTTTTTATGAATTCTTCGCATAACGCTAGCCTATTAGCGCTCGGAATGAAAAATACCTCCCCGGCGACCTCTCTGTGCCGTGAAAACTCGTACGTCTTGCGGGCAAACCGCCCGAAACCATCGAACCTAGGCTATTCTCTCAAGCTGCCGTCTTCGCCAAGATACCCCAGACGCGTCATAACAGCCCCGTTGCTCTCGATGAGGGCCTGGACATGATGGTCCTTTAGATATTTTGTCCAGCCACCTGAAACCCCAGCACGGAAAAACCGGGCCATGCCATCGCTTCTTGCTTCTTTAAAACCACTCTCTTCCTCCTGAGCCTTCAGATTATCAAACGAGCTATGTTCTACGGCCCGTTCCAGTTTTGCCTCGTCTAGTGGCAACTGTAGAAAATTGACCAGGCCCGCTAGGGTCGCCGCCGGCTTCTCGATCAAATCCTCATAGCGAGTGAGGTGGATATGCATACCCGGTGCATCGAGCCAACTGGTCACATGTTCAGACCAGCTCCCCAAATGAACTTCCAGGTTCCCCGCCGAAGGTGGCAGCGTTTTGCCCTTTTCGCATAGGATTTCGACCGCCCGATTGATCCCGATTTGAAAATGATGGCTGAAGGAAACAGCAACATCCATGGGATTGCGGGCGATGTAGATTGCACCAGCCGTCGCGCTCGGGGTGATCAGCGGGCGCCCATCAACGAAAACACAAGCATTGTGGGTCTTCACCAGCGTGGTGCTTTGTTGCCATGTCGCTAGCCGCTCATGCAACTCGGGCCTTAAATCCGCAATTTCCTTATCCGAGAGACCCGCCATCGAACGACCCAGGTGCTGCTCGTACTCTGTGTGGCGATGATCCCCTACGATGAACCTGGAGAGCTCATTTACGCCGACCGGCGCCTCCCCATCTTTCAGATAGTTGGCGATTAAGGCGCGGAACCATGTGTTGCCTGATTTAGGATAAGATGCGATCCAAAGAATTCCTGGCACGCTAAATGCTCTCCACTACGCTCGTAAGCCCAAGTCGATTAAAACCTAGAGGCCCAAAGAAAATACATTGAAGCGAACGCATCGGGATTGGCCTCCTCGAAGGCCTGCAAAGCTTTCCAATTCAAACTACCGTCCGACACGGGGTGCTGTCGCCCGAATGATTCAAAGTCGAGGTGCAGAGGTAAAATAAAAGCCTCACAACGTAAACCACATTCCTCAAGTGCGATCCTAATTCCTTCAATCGTAAACCGATGTTCTTGCGCGTGGAAGAGGAGATCACGGCAGTTGGAAAGACTATAAAAGTCGGGCGATTTTTCGATAATCTTCCGAAATGACGGCTCGTCCAATCGACTGAACATCACCCGCCGGCAGGCACGAATACCTTCAAGATCAGCCCTAAACCCATCTTCAGCAATAAGGGCCTTGGTGCGAACGACATCGCGTCTGGCAAGCTCGCTATAAAGGCCCAATTTCACCAGGCCA
>CAXMNO010000232.1:0-13470 GCA_964194655.1 uncultured Acidimicrobiia bacterium | reverse complement strand
GGCTGCTAGGGCGAGAGAAAGTGAATCCGGGCTGGCAAAGAGCGTGATGTCGTCTTCTTTATGCCTTTGCCTCAACGCTTGAAGCGCCCGAACGGAATGAACCATTTCCCCAAACGAGCCTGGTCTGAGGACGAGGACCTTTTCAGCCGCAGGGCTATTCATTTGAATAATGCATCCCTTTTATTTCGGTTTTTTTCGGCCAAGCGCCCGCGCTTATCCGCCTCTCTTTATCTACTCTTAAAGAGGTCTCTGCCATAGCTATTCCAGATGGTTTTGTCCTGGAAGGGACCATGGATCGTAGTGAAGTCACAAAAGAAAAGCTTTCAGAGGCTTTTGAGGCAGACGATATCCAAGCGCTGGATGGTGAAATTTTATTGCCCGAGGCCAAAGAGGCGCCTGATTTCGCGCCAGGCGTGGGCGAACCTTCAGACCACGGCGCAGCCGCCGAGGCTTATGCGCGAGCCCGCGAAGATCTAACTCCACTACGCGTGCTCCACGTTTTTACAGGCCTGCCGGGTGGCGGCGAGACCTTTGCGATCGCGCGACTCCTTCCTGCACTCGCAGCTGAGAACTTTGATCAGCGTGTGGTCTTAGGGCGCGATGCGGCGTTGGCGGCGGAGCTGGAGGCGGAGGAAATCGGAACCCTAAGTCTGCCATTTCGCCGCTGGTTTGATTTTACAAGCCCGGTGAAATTGCTGGCTGCAACTAAAGATTTTGCACCCGATATTATCTTTTGCTGGTCGAAGGATGCACTCAAACGTGTCCTCAAGTTTGATCGTTATATCGGGAATGCTCGGATCGTTGCCCGCCTTCCCATGGGCGGCGATCCGAAAGACTACTTAGGCGCAGATCATCTGATTGCCGAGGGACGCCAAGCCTTACGACGTGCCACCGCCGAAGGTTGGGACCCGGCCCAGATACATTATTTGCCACCCTTGGTCATGGGGGTGATCAGCGATGAAGCCAGCCGCGAGGCTATGGCGCTTCCAGGCGAGGGTGACCTCCTTATGGCAGCGGGCGATTTTGTCTCAGAATCTGGATTCGATACTTTGATTACTGCATTGCAAAAGCTGAATAGTTGCCATTTGATTCTTATCGGAAAGGGACCTCAAGGGGCGCGCCTAAAGGCGCTGGCACGGCGCTTAGGCGTAGCGCAAAAGGTGACGATGACGGGTGGCTTTGATGGTCTCGCGACATACTACGCGCTGGCAGATCTCGTTGTGGTGCCCGCACGAAAGGACAATTCCGGCCAGCGTGTGCTCGAAGCCTGGGCGCAAGCCAAGCCCGTTGTCGCCATTGCGAGCGAGGCAGCGCGAACTCTGATAAAAGTGGGCAAGACGGGTTACTTAGCACCGCTGGAAGATCCTCTATCATTAGCGCGCGTGATTGATGGTCTTTTGAATGATCCCATGAGTTTTGACCGCGTGGCGCGCGGTGGCCGTAAAGCCTTTGAGGCCGATTATGGCCCCACTAAGGTTATCACCGCTTGGCGAGATGCGCTTAACTGGATTTGTGGCCGGCGGGTCCCGCTCGACCATCCGCTAGAAGTGAATCCCGACGAAAATCCCGAAGGTATCGGGATTATCCCGGATGAAGATACGCCAAGCGCTGAGGTTTAGCCCCACAGCACCGGAAACCAATCCTCGCGCAGACGCTCGCCTGTTTTCTGATTGATGTCGGGGAAGGGGGGTGAGGTTCGCCCGGGCCGCTCAACAAATCGCGCGTCGTCACCGACCCAGCGCGCGGAAAAGGCGCGCCGCCGCTTCGTGGTGAGGTTTCCAGCCGCACCATGGACCGTTCTAAAGCTGAAAAGCACGGCATCACCCGGTTCCATCGTCCAGCTCATAACTTCATAGCGATCTGGTTCACCCTCGACGTCTGGAACGTCAAGATAGTCATCGAGTGATCCATAAAAGTCCTCGTCATTCAGCCAGCGAACCGGTTTCACCAGTTTGGGCCAGAGGTGCGAGCCCTTGATGATCCGAACCGAGGTCTCCTTGGAAATCGGGTCAAGCGGCAGCCAAAAGCTAACGGTTTGCGCCCCCTCCACGCAGTAATAGGGGATATCTTGATGCCAGGGCGATTCCTTCGCCGTGCCAGGTTCCTTCACCAGGACATGATCGTGAAAGAATTGAGCCTTCTTGGAACGCATGGCCTCAGCCGCGATCCTGGCCACCCCTGATTCAGTGATGAACTGCCGAAACTCTGGAATGCGCTGCCAATTGACATAGTCATCGAAGAAGCGGCCCGGCTCGCCAGGTTTCGTATTCTCAGAGGCATAGGGCCCAGGCTCTGCCATATTGCGCTCAACCCCAGCTTCAAGTACTGGAATCCATTCCTTAAAAGCGCCCCGCAAGCAAACGGCCCCGTCCAGCTGATAGGCATCGACAATGTCAGCATCAATCATGAGGCCAGACTTCCTAATTTTTGCTTCATTCAGCGATCTTGCACCTATTTTGTGCTGCTGGGAAAATATTTATGAGGCAGAAATTAAGGAGGCGCGCGCAGCTTTTTCACTCAGGCTGTCCGTGCGTTGACAGCGTGGCGATGGCGCCTATCATTTGCGGCTTCTCGTTCGATCTAGAAGGTGGCCTTTTCCCATGAATTTCGAGCTTTCCGAAGAACAACGTGCCATTCGCGAAATGGCTCACGAATTCGCACGAAACGAAATGGCGCCCAATGCCGGGCATTGGGATGAAGAAAAGATCTTTCCCGAAGAGGTTCTGAGGTCTGCAGCCGCTCTCGGGCTAGCTGCGATGTTTGTGCGTGAGCAATCAGGTGGTACGGGTATTAGCCGCCTTGCGGGTTCCTTGGTTTTTGAAGAATTGGCGTCTGCCTGTCCCTCAACGGCTGCCTATATTTCGATTCACAACATGGTCGCCTGGATGATCGATAGCTTTGGCGATGACCGCCAGCGCGCTGAATTCCTGATGCCGCTGATTTCGATGGAGAACTTCGCGAGCTATTGCCTTACCGAGCCTGGGTCAGGCTCTGATGCAGGTTCTTTGCGGACGACGGCTGAGCGTGACGGCGACGATTATATCCTAAACGGCACGAAGGCCTTTATCTCCGGCGGGGGCAGAAGTGACCTCTATCTCGTGATGGTGAGGACGGGCGAGGAAGCGGGACCAAGCGGTGTTTCCTGCGTTTTAGTGCCAAACGGTACGAAGGGCCTCTCCTTTGGTAAGCAGGAACGCAAGATGGGTTGGAACAGTCAGCCAACCGCTATGGTTATTTTAGAAGATGCACGCGTGCCGGCTAGCAATCGCCTGGGCGCTGAGGGCGAAGGCTTTAAATTCGCCATGCAGGGCCTTGATGGCGGGCGCGTTAACATCGCGTCTTGTTCTATCGGTGGCGCACGTGCTGGTCTGGAAGCATCGCGCGAGCACTTGGGTGTGAGAAAGCAGTTCGGCCAGCCCCTGGCAGATTTTCAAGCCTTGCAGTTCCGTCTCGCAGATATGGCAACTGAGCTGGATGCGGCCCGCCTGATGGTGCATAGGGCGGCATCCAGCCTTGATAACGACGATATCGAAAAGACGGTGCATTGCGCCATGGCCAAACGCTTTGCCACCGATATTGGCTCGAGAGTCTGCGATGAGGCGCTTCAGCTTCATGGCGGCTATGGCTATTTGAAGGATTATCCGCTTGAGCGCTTGGTACGTGATCTGAGAGTTCACCGCATATTGGAAGGCACCAACGAGATTATGCGCGTCATCATCGCGCGCCGTCTTTTAGGGCCAGGCTCGAATCGTTAGACGGCGATTATTTCAATTATTTTAGTGTCTTGAGGGAATTTATTCTTATGTCATCTGAGTCGGAAATCCTTTTTGATCGACAAGGAGCACTTGGCCTTATCACGATGAATCGACCACGGCAGCTCAATGCCTTAACGCTGGGTATGATTGAGGAGCTTTCGCCGCGCTTGGCAGACTGGGCGGCGGATGATCAAGTCGAGCGTGTGGTGATCGAAGGGGCGGGCGAAAAGGCCTTTTGTGCCGGTGGCGATATCCTCGATATCTACAAAGGACGCCGGGACGACGGCCATAATGCCTTCGGCGAGCTGTTCTTTCCGGCTGAATACCGATTGAACCGGTTGGTGAAGCGTTTTCCCAAACCCTACATCGCGCTGATGGACGGTGTGGTTATGGGCGGTGGTGTCGGCGTCTCTGTCCATGGCAGCCACCGGGTGGCGAGTGAGCGCACGCTTCTAGCGATGCCGGAGACGGGAATAGGGCTCTACCCAGATGTGGGTGCGACGCACTTCCTACCACGGTTGCCAGGTAAAATTGGGCTCTTTATTGGGCTGACAGGCTGGCGATTGAAGGCAGCAGACTGTCTCTATGCGGGCATTGCGACACACTATGTAGAGAGCGCGCGCCTTGAAGATTTGAAGCGGGAACTATCGACGCCCAGTGCGAAGGTCGAGGAAATACTCGCTGGGTTTAGCAGCGATCCGGGTCCAGCCCCTATAGCTGAAATGCGCGAAGGGATCGACCGGATTTTCTCTCAAGCGAGTGTTGGTGCGATTATGGAAGCCCTTGAAAGCGAAAGCGCCGATTGGGCCGCTAAGGCACATGTCATGATGCGAATGGCCTCCCCCACCAGTTTGGAGCTGACCTTCGAGCAAATCAGGCGCGGTGCCGAGCTTTCTTTCGAAGACTGCATGCGCTTGGAGCTTCGCATGACGCTTTCATGTCTCAAGGGGCATGATTTCTATGAAGGCATAAGAGCTGCAGTCGTCGATAAGGACCGCGCGCCACGCTGGCAACCAAGCTCATTGGGCGAGGTCCAGGCGCAGGCAATCGAGGGCGCCTTTCAGCCGTTAGGTGAGAACGAACTTTCGTTCGAATAGGGCGCGTTCTAAACCCTGCTGATGATCTGTTAAAACCCGCCTGTTCGCGTTAGACTCGCGGGCTCAAACGAAAAGATAGAAACGAACACGGAGGGGAGTGTCGATTATGGCCGTCGTTGGATTTATCGGTCTTGGTAATATGGGTGGTCCGATGGCCGCGAATCTTGTGAAGGCGGGCCATAGCGTTCAAGGTTTTGACCTTGTCCCCGAGGCGCTTGAAACAGCGCGCGAAAACGGAATTGCGGTAAAACCAAGCGCAGATGATGCAGCAGCCGGTGCAGATGTCGTCATCACCATGTTGCCCGCAGGCCAGCACGTCTTGAGCGTTCTTACCGGTGGTGAAGGTTTAATTGCATCGGCGGCTTCTGGGGCATTATTCATTGATTGCTCGACCATCGATGTGACTTCGGCCAGGAAGGCGCATGAAGAGGCTGTGAGCGCAGGCGCCTTGATGCTGGATGCGCCGGTTTCAGGTGGTACTGCAGGCGCCTCGGCCGGGACGCTCACCTTTATGGTCGGCGGATCCGATGAGGCCTTTGAGAAGGGGGCACCTTTCTTCGAGGTAATGGGGCGCAACGTAGTCCATGCGGGTGGCGCGGGGAATGGGCAGGTCGCCAAGGTTTGCAACAATATGATCCTCGGCATTTCCATGATCGCCGTTTCGGAAGCCTTCAATTTGGGGCAAGAATTGGGGCTAGACCCCAAGAAATTGTTTGAAATTTCGTCGAAGGCCTCTGGCTCTTGCTGGGCGATGCTCAATCACCATCCCTTGCCGGGAATCGTTGAGACCTCCGCGGCCAATCGTGACTATCAGCCAGGCTTTGCCGTTGGCATGATGCATAAGGACTTGAAGCTCTCCCAAGAAGCAGCGGCTGCTGCTGGTGTTGCAACACCCCTTGGTGCGGAGGCGACGGCGCTCTACACCATGTTTGTGAATGCTGGAAATGCTGGTCTGGATTACTCCGCCATTGTTCGGATGATTCGCGGTGATGGTTAACTCCTACTAGAAGATAATGCAGGCAGCCGTGATCGTTCGTAAGCTATTCATTTTCTTAAAAATTAAGGGAAATCAAAGGCATAATATTGCCAGCCGTTAAGTAACGCTTAACCTGGGATAGGGTAAATTCGTCTGGAACATCTTATGTATTTTAGATTTATCCGTATTGCGAGGGATTTCCCGTGAAGGCAGCTTATCTCGAAACAATCACGTTGGTCGAACGTCTGCACCGGCAGTGCCTTGAGGTCATCAAGGCAGAGCTCGACCGTCGTGGTGTCCGCGATTTGAACAACGTGCAGGCACTCATCCTCTACAATGTGGGTGAAGAAGAGCTTTCCGTTGGGGAGTTGACGCATCGCGGTTACTACCTGGGCGCCAACGTCTCTTACAATGTTAAGAAGATGGTGGAGAACGGATACCTCATCCAAGAACGCTCCTTGCACGATCGCCGTTCTTTCCACGTTCGCTGCTCAAGCAAAGGCGTGGAAATTTTCCGCGCGATCAGTAGTCTTTTCGATAGCCAGGCCGAAGAGCTTTCGCGCAGCCAAATCTCTGAAGAGACTTTGGCAGAAGCCAACGTCGCGCTTCGTCGCTTACAGCAATTCTGGTCGACCCCTGCTGGGTTCGGCGCACGGGCTTCGGTGGCTTAGAGGATTAACGTAGCGCATCTTCCAATCTTATCTGCTAAAAGGCAGGCCTCGTATGGACGAGGCCTGCTTTTCGCTTTAGGGAGCCGCTTCACGCCGCGCGCCCAATCCAATGGACGCACCTTAGAGCGCATAGCTCATTAATGATTTCTTTGCCCAAGGCTTCTTAAATTCCAGATGTGATGGCAAAACTACGCGAAGTCATTTTCGAATTCAGACGCATCGGCGCCTACATGAAGGTGAGTGCCGTCGACCCCATCACCTATACCGAAGTCCACATCATGGGCCCGGTTAATGCGATCAAGGATGTGCTCGAAGGGGTCGCCGTGCGTAAACTTCAGCATTTGCTGAAAAAGCAGCTCGGTAAGGCGCCGATGAAGGCCTTTGTTGTTTAGGGCACACCACTGTTCGATTTTTGTGCCTTAGTCTCTCCTCGATATCAGCTGATTGACGCATTCCGATCCGGCGATGTCGCATCTTCGTGCGCAGACCTTCTTCCCGCGATGCAGAAAACGCCTTTACGTTCGCTTTTGCTGATGGATTGTAAGCTCCACAGTTTGTAGCTGCTTTTCACCGCGCCTCGACATGTGGTAGGGTCGAGCCATTATCTTGCAGGGATCCCGGAAGAACCAACTATGGCAGCAAAGCCCATCGTCATCGCATCCGATCATGCCGGTTTCGCGCTCAAGGAGTCTTTGGCCTCGCTCCTGCGCGAAGAAGGCTATGAGGTCTTGGATCTCGGCACGCATGATGGTGAAACTTCAGTCGATTATCCTGATTTTGCCGCGGCGTTGGTGGAGCAGATTGAAAGTGGAAATGCTGATCGTGGAGTCTTGATTTGCGGAACGGGAATTGGTATTTCCATCGCCGCAAATCGACATCCGAAGGTTCGCGCGGCGCTTTGCCATGATGAAACAACGGCCCGTTTGTCGAGGGAGCACAACAATTCCAACGTTCTTGCGTTAGGTGCGCGGATGATTGGCGAAGTGGTTGCCCAGGACTGCCTGAAGACCTTTCTAGCGACGGACTTCGGCGGCGAGCGGCACCGGCGCCGTGTGGACAAACTAGGCTAGGCATATAGGGAACACGCAGAAATGATGAAGGGTTTTTTTACCGCCCATTTGGGGGAGAGCGATCCGGAACTCGCAGCAGCAATCCGCGACGAGCTCAAACGCCAGCAAAACCAGATCGAGCTGATCGCGTCGGAGAACATCGTATCTCTCGCCGTTATGGAATCTCTCGGTACGGTTCTGACCAATCAATATGCCGAGGGCTATCCGGGCCGCCGCTATTATGGTGGTTGCGAGCATGTAGACGTTGTGGAGCAATTGGCTATCGATCGTGCGAAGGAGCTCTTTAATTGCGCCTTCGCGAACGTGCAGCCACACTCAGGTGCTCAGGCTAATCAGTGCGTCATGTTGGCCTTGGCCAAGCCGGGCGACACAATCTTGGGTCTATCGCTTGCTTGTGGTGGCCACTTAACTCACGGTGCGCCGCCGAACCTTTCCGGCAAGTGGTTCAATGCCGTCCAGTACGGTGTTGATCGCGAGACACACCAGATCGATTATGATGAGGTCGAAGCTCTCGCGCGCGAACATAAGCCGAAGATCATCATTGCTGGTGGATCTGCCTATCCACGTCACATCGACTTTGCGCGCTTCCGTCAAATCGCTGATGAAGTTGGTGCCTATTTCCACGTGGATATGGCCCACTTTGCGGGTCTTGTCGCAGCTGGCGAGCACCCAAGCCCATTGCCGCACGCTCATGTCGTGACCACCACCACGCATAAGACGCTGCGTGCCGGTCGCGGCGGTATGGTTCTTTGCAACGATGAGGTGATTGGCAAGAAGATCAACTCCGCTGCCTTCCCAGGTCTTCAAGGCGGCCCCTTGATGCATTCCATCGCATCCAAAGCCGCTGCTTTTGGTGAGGCTTTGCAGCCGGAGTTCAAGGAATACTCTCGCCAAGTCATCGCCAACGCCAAGACCTTGGCAAGCGTTTTGATGGAAAACGGCTGTGACATCGTCTCCGGCGGGACCGACACGCACTTGATGCTCGTTGATCTGCGCCCCAAGGGATTGACCGGTAACATTACGGAAGAAAGCCTTGATAGGGCTGGCATCACCTGCAACAAGAATGGCGTGCCTTACGACCCAGAAAAGCCGATGGTGACTTCTGGTATTCGCCTGGGCTCGCCTGCTGCGACCACCCGTGGGTTTGGTGAAGCAGAATTCCGCAAGGTTGGAGAATTGATTACCCGCGTTCTCGATGGCTTGGTGGCCAACAGCGAAGATAACACCGCCGTTGAGCAGGAAGTTCGTGAGGAAGTCCAGGCACTTTGCCGTGAGTTCCCAATATATCAGGAGCTGACGATTTAGCTCGCCCTGGTGCGATTGAAATTCCGCCGGTCTCTCCTGTCGCAGGGCTATGTGACAGGGACCGGACGAGGCCATAAAGGCCAGGGATCACGTAGTTGGCAAATGAAGGGGAGGGGGCATGCGCTGTCCGTTTTGCAGCAACGAAGATACCCAGGTTAAAGATTCGCGTCCAACAGAAGACCACGTCGCCATCCGACGGCGTCGACAATGTGCAAGCTGTGGGGCCCGCTTCACGACGTTTGAGCGCGTCCAGCTACGCGAGATGACGATCGTAAAGAGCAACGGACGACGTGAAACGTTCGATCGCGATAAGCTTTTGCGCTCGGTCTTGATTGCGCTGCAAAAGCGCCCTGTCGATCCCGATCGGGTCGAGCGGATGGTGAATGGCATACAGCGGCGTTTGGAATCTCAGGGTGAACCTGAAATTTCCAGCCAATTTATCGGCGAACGGGTTATGGATGCGCTGGCGAGCCTCGACCAGGTTGCGTACGTTCGTTTCGCCTCCGTCTATCGGAACTTCCGGGAGGCTAGAGATTTCGAAGAATTCGTTGGAAAGCTCAGCGACGAAGAAGAATAGCTCGGGCGAAGATGCTCAGCACATGCGCGCTGCGTTGGCTTTGGCCGCGCGGGGTCTTGGCCGGGTTGCACCGAACCCTGCAGTCGGTTGCATTATCGTTAAAGATGGATCGGTCGTAGGGCGTGGCTGGACTGCGCCTGGTGGCCGACCGCATGCTGAAACGCAGGCTTTAGAAGCTGCTGGCCGACGCGCTAAGGGTGCTACGGCCTATGTCACGCTCGAGCCCTGTTCGCACCATGGAAAGACCCCGCCTTGTGCCCAAGCCCTCGCGTCGGCTGGAATTGCGCGCTGCGTCGTGGCCGCCCGCGACCCCGATAGCCGCGTGGATGGAAGAGGCCTAGCGCACTTAGAAGCTTCTGGCATCAATGTGACGTTCGGCGTCTGCCGCAAAGAGGCAGAGGATCTGAACGCTGGATTTATCCTTACCCGCCGTTTGGGTCGCCCGCTGGTCACCTTGAAGCTCGCGGCCAGTCTGGATGGCCGCATTGCGTGCGCGAACGGGCATTCAAGATGGGTGACAGGTGCGCTTGCACGGCGTGATGTCCACCTGCTGCGTGCTACCCACGACGCGGTCATGGTGGGTAGCAATACGGCTTTAAAGGATGCCCCACGCCTCGATGTGCGGCTGTCTGGCCTTGGAGAGCAATCTCCCCTGCGGGTGGTTTTGGATGGGAAAGGCCGCATAGGTCACGACCAAGACTTATTCAAGCGCGCAAAGGTTCAGCCAACTTGCCTGATAACGGGCGATGACAGGGATAAGGAAACATTAGCGCCCTTTGTTTCGGCAGGCGTTGAGATCGTTCAAGTTCCACGCGTGAATGGCGGTTTTTTGGATCTGGAGAGTGCCTTATCCGAACTCGCGAAGTTGGCTGTAACCCGCCTTCTTGTGGAAGGTGGCGGTGGCCTTGCTGCTGCATTGGTCCAGCAAAAACTGGTAGATCGGATTATCTGGTACGGCGCGCCGAGTTTAGTTGGTGGCGACGCTATTGCGGCTTTGGGTCCACTGGGCCTTGAAGACATGGGGGACACCCCACGATTTCTGAGGCGGGGTTTGACCGTACTCGGGGATGATCTGCGTCATGAATTCGAGAGAACCGATCGACCTTGGCGGAGTGATTGATCCTTTGCGCTATGCGGCGTTGCGGGGCAGCAAAATCTTCGTTAGAAGGTGGGCCAAGTTCGCACACCGCCGAAAAACTTGGTTCTCACTAAAGAAGGTATTGTTGGTCGTGTTCACGGGGATAGTCACCGATTTAGGCTCTGTCCGCAGCCTTGAGGCCCGCGGCGATACCCGTATCACTTTCAACACTTCCTATGCGACCGACGAGATCGAAATCGGGGCTTCTATTTCTTGTTCAGGCGCTTGTTTGACAGTGCTCGAAAAGGGACCCGGCTGGTTTGCCGTGGATGCTTCGGCGGAGACCCTGTCAAAAACCACATTCGGAGATTGGGAGGTTGGTACCACGGTAAACCTCGAACGAGCCTTGAAGTTAGGCGACGAATTGGGTGGGCATCTGGTTTCCGGCCATGTTGATGGCGTTGCTGTGGTCTCAGAAATTCGCCGCGAAGGCGACTCGCTGAGGTTCATGTTCCAAGCGCCCACAGAGCATGCTTATTTCATCGCGCGTAAGGGTTCTGTGACGCTTGATGGCGTTTCTTTAACAGTCAATGATGTTCGCGATTGTAGCTTCTCGGTAAACATTATTCCCCATACGGCGGAAGTTACGACCTTTGGCGCCCTAAAGGCAGGCGGCCGGGTGAACCTGGAAATAGACTTGATCGCGCGCTACCTTGAGCGGCTGGAGCAGCGCGGTCGCTAATTCGGTCCAGGATTTTGGGTTCGTTTGCGCGAATGTGCATACAAGATTCTCACTTAAGGAATTTCAATGACTGACACGCCCCATATTCTTATTGTCGAGGCACGCTTTTACGAGGATATAGCTGATGCCCTCGTCGAAGGCGCGGTTTCGGTTTTGGATAAAGCAGGCAGCACTTACGAACGGATTGCTGTTCCTGGTGCCTTTGAGATTCCAGCGGCAATTCGTATGGCAATTAAGTCGATGGACCATTATTCAGGCGGCCAGCGTTTCGATGGCTATATCGCGCTTGGCTGCGTCATCAGGGGAGAGACGAGCCATTATGACTACGTCTGCGGCGAATCAGCGCGAATGCTGCAGGATCTGGCTTGCCAGCATACCTTGGCCTTGGGTTACGGTATCTTGACGTGTGAGAACGCCGATCAAGCCTGGGCGCGGGCTGATGTCGCACGAAAGAACAAGGGCGGCGATGTTGCGCAAGCTTGCCTTGATATGATTGAGGTGAAGCGCCGCTTTCGCCTATTCCCGCGATGAGGGGTTAGGTTTTCCATGTCAAATTCGTCAAAATCCCCTAAGTCCCCAAATAAGGCGCCACGGCTGAATCGTTCCGTCGCGCGTCTTTGTGCCGTTCAGGCCCTCTATGCCATCCGCATGAGCGATTCGCCTCAAGATGAGGTGTTGGCTGATTTTCACATTAATCGCATTCCCGAGCTGACGGACGAGGCCGGATTTCAGGCGCCTGACGGCAATCTCTTCGCTGCCTTGGTGAAAGGCTGTGAAGCGGAGGCAGCTGATCTGGACGACCTTCTAAGCGCTGTCTTGGCCGATGACTGGCCGCTTGCGCGCCTAGAGGCTTTACTTCACATGCTTCTCCGTGCGGCTTTTTATGAGTTAGCATTTTGTCCTGACGTCCCAGTGCGGGTCGTGATCAATGAGTACGTCGATCTTGCGCATGCCTTCTTTTCCGAAGGTGAGCCAGGCATGGTGAATGGACTTCTGGATCGCTTGGCGCGCGAGTTGAGGGTCGAGGAGCTAGACCAAGGCAATGGCAAAAGGTGAATTCGACCTTATCGAGCAATTTCTCCCGCTGACAAGAGGTGAGCGGGGGACCTTCGGCCTTGCAAACGATGCTGCGATTTTGAGTGTCCGTGAAGGTTATGATCTCGTCGCAAGCGCGGATATGCTCGTAGCGGATGTCCACTTTCGAAACGATGATCCACCAGGCGCGATCGCGCACAAGGCTTTGGCTGTCAATCTCTCTGACTTAGCAGCGATGGGTGCGCGCCCGCTGGGGTATCTTTTGACCATTGCCTGGCCAAATCTTCCGGAAGATTCGTGGCTGACTGAATTCATAAATGGATTTAAGAAATTACAGGAACATACTGATATATATCTATTGGGTGGTGATACTGTATCGACGAAAGACACCCATTTATCCCTTTCAGTAACTGTTCTTGGCGAGGTGAGCAAAGGTCGCGCCTTGGAGCGGGGAAGCGCGCGGGAAGGGGATTTGATTTTCCTCTCGGGCACCTTAGGCGATGCAGGGCTGGGCCTGGATGTTTTAAACGGGGCTGTGCCAACGATCGATGCCGAATCGCAGGAGTTTCTTGTTGAGCGCTACCGTCGCCCGAGCCCGCGTGTCGCATTAGGGCAGGTCCTCGCGAACGAGGGGCTTGCGAGCGCATGTTTGGACGTTTCAGATGGTCTGCTGGCTGATGCGGGCCATATCGCGGTGGGGTCGGGTCTGAAGGGTGTCATCCACTGGGAGAGCCTGCCGTTAAGCGGTGCTGCGCAGTGCATACTGGATCAGGCACCGGATCTATGGCCACGCGTTGCGGCTGGCGGCGATGACTATGAATTTCTCTTTACCGTATCGCCAGATTTAGAGAGCTCAATTGCAAAGTTGAGCGGTCGTCTCGGCCTCCAGCTCACGCAGATCGGTCGAATGCAGCAGGGAAGCGGTGTGGCCTTACTAGACCGCAATGGTGTGGAGCTGTCTGCGCAGGTGGGCGGGTGGCGCCACTTCTAAGGTGCTCTTAATCCCTTATTTACCGTGACTTTTTACTCTTCAAGCTATCTTGTCGCGACCATTGGTCGATTATTACGGATTCCAGGCCTGGTTCTAATGGGTTTTGACCAGGTGGAGGTCTCTAAAAAAGGGTTTGAAGGGATTATGACCCTCTCATGAAGAAGCGCTTGCTG
>CAXMNO010000231.1:0-3331 GCA_964194655.1 uncultured Acidimicrobiia bacterium | reverse complement strand
CTCTTCAAGATGGATGGTCCTTTTTTTAGCAATGCTGGTCGGCCTTTTCGGCTGCACGCCAAAGAAACAAGTCGCATTCGAATTGCCAGCCTATGGGCCTCACTACTGCTACAAGTCACTTGCAGAGCCAGACTGCTACGCCGAACCCTTACCAGAAGGGGAGCGGACACCCGTCGGCTGGTACGAAGCCCCGAGCGGAACGCAAAGCATCGACAGCGAAATCAATTGCTATAGGGTGCTCTTCGTGAAGGAACTTTGCCCCGACGAGTAAATCTTGGGCGTGGTTTAGCTGTTCTCCCCACTCAATTTTTTTCCATTCACGTATTTTCCCACGTCAAACCCTCAGTTAAGAGGTCACGTAAATCCGCACGGCGCTCTGCTTGAGCCGCCTTGATTTCCGCATGCACACGTTCCTCATAGGTCTCACTCGCCCCATCGCAGTAGATGACACCGAGCGCCACCGGGAAATCAGGTCCCTCCATCGCGACCAGCAACTGGGCTTGCAGTTTGTTGGTCTCCTCATGAACCAGGAGGTCCGCTTCGCCGATACCATCGGCACCGAGTGTCACAACCTCCAACGCCAATTGCCCTGGCTTTAGGCGCAAGCCCTTATCACGGTTCTTTCCAAAAATGAGAGGTTCCCCCTGGACCGCATGGATTTGCTGGTCATCAGCGACACTGCGTTCGGTGAAGTGATCAAAAACGCCATCGTTGTAGACAATGCAGTTTTGAAAGATCTCAACCATGGCCGTACCACGGTGCGCGTGCGCGCGCTTTAGCACCTCGCCCAAGGGCTTTTGCAGCGTATCGATAGCGCGGGCATAGAAACGCGCACCAGCCCCAAGCGCCAAGGCACCTGCCGACAATGGCTGTTCGAGCGAGCCGCCGGGCGTAGACGGTGTACGTGTCCCCTGCTGGCTTGTCGGGGAGTACTGGCCCTTGGTCAAACCATAGATCTCGTTATTGAAAAGCAGAAATTGCAAATCAACGTCGCGGCGCAGCAGATGCAAAAGATGGTTCCCTCCGATGGAGAGGGCATCACCGTCGCCGGACACCACCCAAACATCAAGTGCCGGGTTGGCAAGCTTCACACCGGTCGCAATGGCAGGCGCGCGGCCATGGATGGTATGGAAACCATATGTCGAGAGGTAATAGGGAAAGCGCGCCGCACAGCCAATTCCTGAAACGAAGACGGTTTGTGAAGGATCGGCTTCGAGATCGGCCAAAGTCTTCTGCACGGCCTTTAGAATGGCATAGTCGCCGCAGCCTGGACACCAACGCACCTCTTGATCAGAGGCATAGTCCTTTGCCGTGCGCTTGGTTGTCTTTGACTGCAATGGTGTTGCTGCTTCGATTGAAGTCGCGAGAGGTGTATCCATGTTCATGCCACATTCTCCACTAGGCGGGCGCGCAACGCTGCCTCAAGCTCCGAAATCAAGAAGGGCTTGCCGGTTACCTTGGTTAGGCTTTCCAGTACCGTTCCGTTCAACTGCGCTTGATATTCCGCGCGCAGAACCTTGACGAGCTGACCGTTATTCATCTCAGCCACCACAACACGGTCATACCCCGCCAAGAGTGCCTTTAGGTTCGACGGCAAAGGCCAGATGTAATTGAGATGAATGTGCGAGACCTCCAGCCCTTCCTCTAGGAGGTTGGAGACCGCACGGCTGATCGGGCCATAGGTTGATCCCCAGCCAAGCATGGCGACACGGCCACTCGCCGGCCCAAGTTCCACCGGCTGCTCGGGAATGTCGTCCGCGATGCCGTTGATCTTCCCAGCTCTCAAATCGGTCATGCGCTGGTGGTTGTCGGGATCATAGGAAATGGAACCCGCGCCATCTTGACGCTCGATACCGCCAATGCGGTGCTCGAGCCCAGGCGTCCCCGGCGGTGCCCAAGGGCGGGCCAAGGTTTCTGGGTCGCGTCCAAAGGGCTGGAAACCTTCGGCATCATTCGCAAAGCTTACCGGAAAGCGTGGCAAGGAGGCGATTTCCGGCAGCAACCAGGGTTCAGATGCGTTCGCGATATAGCCATCCGTGAGTAACATAACCGGCGTCATGTACTTCGTTGCAAGCCGCGCTGCCTCGATTGCCATATGGAAACAATCGCCCGGTGAACGCGCTGCTAAAACCACTAACGGACTGTCAGCGTTGCGCCCGTAAACAGCTTGGAAAAGATCTGACTGCTCGGTCTTGGTCGGCAAGCCTGTAGAAGGACCTGCACGCTGGGCATTTATGATCACCAACGGCAGCTCTGTTGCGACCGCAAGCCCTATTGCCTCTGTCTTCAAGGCAATCCCTGGGCCAGAACTGCTGGTGACACCGAGGCCACCTGCATAAGAAGCCCCAATGGCAGCACAGGCAGCCGCAATCTCATCCTCGGCCTGGAAGGTCACCACGCCAAAGTGCTTGAGGCGTGCCAATACGTGCAGCAAGCCGGAGGCAGGCGTGATGGGATAGGAGCAAAAATTGAGCTTCAAACCCGCCGCCTGCGCACCTGCGACCAAGCCCCAGGCCAAAGCCTCCTGCCCCGTCACATTGCGGTAGAGACCTGGTGGAAAATCCGCAGGCGGCACCGTAACAGCCACAAAATCTTCGCCGAGCTCTGCCGTTTCACCATAAACATGACCCGCAGCTAGGGCTGCGATATTGGCCTGGGCCAAATCCGGGCGTGCCTTGAACTTCTTCTCCAGCCAATCAACGCTCACGCCACGATCACGGCCATAGATCCAGTAGACCAAGCCCAAGGCCCACATGTTCTTGCAACGCAGCGCTTCTTTCTTGCGGAGCCCCCAATCCTTGACCGCTTCTTGGGTCAAGCGTGACATATCGACTTCACTCACTCTAAAGCCGTCGAGAGAGCCATCTTGGCGTGGATCTGCCTGGTAGCCAGCCTTAGTCAAAGCACGCTCGGTGAAAGCACCACTATCGAGGATAATCGTGCCGCCGGGCTTAATATCGGCGAGATTCACCTTCAATGCGGCGGGGTTCATCGCAATCAGCAGATCAAGATTGTCGCCGGAGGTCTTTATGACCCTAGCGCCAAAGTTGATCTGAAAACCCGAAATACCAAAGGTCGTCCCTGCAGGCGCCCGGATCTCCGCTGGAAAATCGGGAAAGGTCGCAAGGTCGTTTCCCGAAAGTGCCGTCGCTAGCGTGAACTGTCCGCCGGTTAACTGCATGCCATCGCCTGAATCACCGGCAAAGCGCACCACAGCGGAATCGAGCTCTATACGTTTGGAATTCTGGGAGTTCGATGCCACGGACCCGCCCATCATCATTCTCCATCACGGCTCAAATATTTAAGTACCGGACGGCAATGAAGCGTACCG
>CAXMNO010000230.1:0-4943 GCA_964194655.1 uncultured Acidimicrobiia bacterium | reverse complement strand
TTTGGTGCGACAGCTGTCATGTCAGCGGCTTGCCCGATCCCCCACACACCGCGAGATTCCGCACCTTGGAGAGGGGCTGGGGAATCTGTGTGCTGCAAGATAACATCGGCACCTTGGTCGATCAGCGCCTTGGCGGCGTCACCTTCCTTACCAGGATCATACCAGGAATTAACCCAAATCACTTTCACTTGCGCATCGGGGCGAATTTTCCGAAGGGCAAGAGTGAAGGAATTGCTCCCGCGGACGACCTCCGGAATGGGGAAGGATCCAATATAACCGATCACACCGGATTTGGTCATGTGGCCTGCGATTGTACCGGCGACATAGCGGCCCTCATAAAAACGCGCCATGTAGGTTGAGACATTGTCGGCGCGTTTATAGCCCGTCGCATGCTCAAAGCGGACGTTAGGAAACTTCTTGGCGATCTTGATCGTCGGATTCATGAAACCGAATGAAGTCGTGAAGATCAAGTCGTGCCCGGAGGCCGCGAGTTGGCGAATGACCCGTTCCGCATCAGGCCCTTCCTTCACGCTTTCGACAAAGGAAGTCTCGACCTTATCTCCCAACTTCTCTTCAATGGCTTGGCGCCCGATATCATGGCGGTAGGTCCAGCCATGATCCCCAACCGGTCCGACGTAGACGAAACCGACCTTCGCCTTTTCCGCCGCTAAAACCTGACCTCCAGATAGGACCGCAGCGCTGAGCGCGAGCGCCCCAGCAATGCTCGTTAAGCGTCCTAAAACCATCTTTTATCTCCCCGGCTCAAAATCGTTTTTTAATTCTGTAGCGAAACTTGCCGACCCTCGTGGCAGCATCCAGCCTCGCGAGGCGCTCATTATGCCGCAGGATGGAAAATTTTGCCAAGGCATCCAGGTGCATTCTGTCGAATTCGTGAGGAGTCCATGGAAATCAAGACCATGACCAAAATTGTCGCTAGATAAGGCAGCATCGATAGGATTTGCGAGGGTATTTCGACTCCAATCCCCTGTGCGTGAAGCTGCAAAATCGTCACACCGCCAAATATATAAGCGCCCAACAAAGCGCGTCCCGGCTTCCAAGTGGCAAAGACCACGAGTGCAAGTGCGATCCAGCCGCGCCCCGCCGTCATGTTTTCTGCCCACATTGGCGTATAGGAAAGCGATAGGAAGGCCCCACCAAGGCCCGCCATAGCGCCACCAAAAGTAACGGCCATATAGCGGATCGCAATTACGTTGTAGCCGATTGAGTGAGCTGCATCGTGGCTCTCCCCGACGGCACGCAGCACAAGACCTGCCTTAGAGCGGTTCAGGAACCAAGCAACGGCAAAAACCATGAAGAAAGAGAAATAGACAAGAAAATCGTGCCCGAAAAGGAGCGGCCCGATAACAGGCAGCTCGCTCAAGAACGGAAGGTCGAGTTTCGGTAAACCCGGAAAGGGCATGCCGACAAAGTTCGCGCCAATGAGAGCTGAAAGCCCAACGCCAAAAATGGTCAGCGCTAGACCCGTTGCGACCTGATTGGCCAGCAAGGTCAAGGTCAAGAGCCCAAATACCAAAGCCAAGAGCCCGCCTGCAATGGCCGCCGCCAGAAGCGCTAAAATCCAGCTACCCGTGCCAATGCCGACCGCAAAGCCGGCTATCGCGCCCATCAGCATCATTCCTTCAATGCCGAGGTTTAGGACGCCCGCCTTCTCCGTTACCAACTCGCCGAGAGCTGCCAAAAGCAAAGGCGTGGAGGCGGAGATGACGGTTATGAGTGTGGGAACAATCCAATCCATCGCACTTAAACCTCGGCCTTTTTGCCGCTTCGTCCCCACCTGACGCGGTAGCGGATCAAAACGTCACTGGCCAAAAGAAAGAATAGAAGCAGTCCTTGAAATACACCGGTGACAGCTTGCGGCATGCCGAGTTCGATCTGCACGATCTCGCCACCCAGATAGGAAAGCGCGACGAGCAGCCCGGCAAAGAGAGCGCCCACAGGATGGAGACGCCCCAAAAAGGCAACGATAATCGCGGTGAAGCCGTAGCCTGGGGAGATCGTCGGGATGAGCTGGCCGATGGGACCGGCAACTTCAAAAAGACCGGCCATGCCAGCAAGCCCGCCCGATGCCAGGAGTGCTATCCAAACCATGCGCTTCGAACTAAAACCAGCATAGCCGGCCGCCCTCGGGGCCTGGCCGATAACCTTGATCTGAAAGCCGGTTATCGTACGTGTCAGGACAATCCAGCCAACCGCCACGACAAGAAGCGCAACAATTGCGCCAATATGAAAACGCGTCCCGTCCCAAACGACAGGCAGCAAAGCCGAATCGCTAAAGAGGCGTGATTCCGGAAAATTGTACCCCTCGGGATCGCGCCAAGGACCGTGCACCAGCGTGGAGAGCACTAAAAGTGCAACATACGTCAGCATCAAGCTGGTCAGGATCTCATTGGTATTAAAGCGTGTTTTCAAAAACGCCGGAATCGCCGCCCAGGCCATGCCACCGAGGATTCCAGCCACAGTCATCAGCGGGAGGATATAAAAGCCCTCGACCTCATAGAAAAGGAGAGCAACGCCCCCGCCCGTGATGGCACCGATGGTCAACTGGCCCTCCGCCCCGATATTCCAGACATTCGCCTTGAAACCCAAGGCAAGCCCGACGGCGATGAGAACGATAGGGGTCGCTTTGACGAAAAGCTCCGATACCCCATAAAGAGAGCTGATGGGCGCAATAAAGAACTGATAAAGCCCCTCGATAGGATCGGTGCCAAGGCCTGCAAAGATGATGCCCCCTGCGATGACGGTCATGGCAACCGCAAGGAACGGCGTCGCATAGAGCCAGAAGGGCGAAGATTCCCCGCGAGGTTCGAGCCTAATCACGAAACTGCTCCTTCCCCACTTTCGATATCGTCCTTCACGTCGCCAGGGACCCCATGCAGCCCACCCATCCGCAGACCAACTTCCTCAAGCGAGACGCTTCGCGGATCAAGGCTTTCAGAGACCCGGCCCTCGTTAATGACGAAAAATCGATCTGAGAGCTGAAAAATCTCATCCAGATCTTGAGAGATGACGACGACCGCGGTGCCGCCATTCGCAAGGTTGAACAATGCCTGGTGGATCGCAGCCGCGGCCCCGGCATCGACACCCCAAGTCGGCTGGGACACGATAATGAGGCGCGGGTCCTGCAAAATTTCCCGCCCGACGATGAACTTCTGCAAATTCCCGCCGGAGAGAGCGCGTGCCGCATGCTCAACACCCGGTGTGCGCACGTCGAAGCCGGCGACAATATTTTCCGCATATCTCCGTTGGCCACCTTGATCGATAAAGCCGCCACGCGTGAGTGCCATGCGCTCAAAGCCCGAAAGATAGGCGTTTTCAACCAAGCTCATATCAGGGACGGCACCATGGCCCAAACGCTCCTCCGGTACAAAAGCAGCGCCAAGTTGGCGACGCTCACGCGGGCCATTGCGCCCCATGTCCTGGCCAAGGATTTCAACGCTGTCCGGTGTTGCGGCAAGCGTCTCGCCGGTCAAAGCATCCATCAATTCCGTTTGGCCATTTCCGGCAACACCCGCAATGCCAACGATTTCGCCGCCGCGCACCTCAAAAGAAATGCCTTTTAGATCAACACCAAAGGCATGGCCGGAGGCGATTGTCAGATCTCTCACGACTAAATAAGGCTCGGATATATCTTTAGACGCACCATGCTCAGGCGTCTTCAATTCCTCCCCAATCATAAGTTGGGCCATGGAACGCGCGCTCTCCACCTTTGGATTACATTCCGCCACCACGCGGCCCATGCGCAAGATCGTTGCCTTGTGGCAAAGCGCGCGAATTTCCTCCAGCTTGTGGGAGATGTAGAGGATCGCACAGCCCTCCTCCGACAAGCGGCGAAGGGTCTCGAAAAGCTTTTCCACCTCTTGTGGCGTCAAGACAGAAGTCGGCTCGTCCATAATGAGGAGTTTTGGATTATTCAAAAGGCAACGGACGACCTCGATGCGCTGGCGCTCGCCAACTGAGAGGGTATGGACCATCCTTGCTGGATCAAGCGGCAGGCCATAGCCCTCCGACACCTCTTCAATGCGGCGCGAGAGTGCTGCCAGATCGAAGGCATCTTCAATTCCAAGCGCTATGTTTTCAGCCACCGAAAGTGCTTCGAAAAGCGAAAAATGCTGAAATACCATGCCAATACCAAGCGAACGCGCAGCATGGGGACTAGGAATGCGAACGTCTTCGCCATGCCATTGGGTTTGGCCTTTGTCCGCGGATAAGATGCCATAGATGATTTTGACGAGTGTGGATTTTCCCGCGCCGTTTTCCCCTAAAAGCGCATGAATTTCACCAGGCATGACCGATAGGGAAACATCATCATTCGCTAATGTTCCGGGAAAGGCCTTGGTGATGTTTTTTAATTCGAGAAGAGGAGTCGCGCCGTTAGACATCGGCCCCCCTTTCGCAACCCTTCTGCCCCATTAACCTGCCCCCGATTATTCGGCTTTTTAGCGCCTTTATCTTTTTAATACATGACCTTATCTGGTTTTGCTTCCCACTCCCGAAAGACTGCGCGCGCTTCGGCCAATTCGATTTGCGCTATCGGCAGACTCCGTTTGGAAAGTGGCTTTTGAATCTCACGATAAAGGCGATCGTCGTCAAAGCCAATCGCTGCCGCATCGGCACGGGAATTGGCAAAGAAAACCCGATCGATCCGCGCCCAGTAGATCGCGGCCAAGCACATCGGACAGGGTTCGCACGAACTATAGATCTCACAGCCTTCCAGGCTAAAGCTGTCTAAAACCTTGCAAGCCTCGCGAATGGCGATGACTTCCGCATGGGCTGTTGGATCATTGTCGCTCGTCACCTTATTGAAGCCGCGCGCGATCACCGTGCCATCCTTCACCACGAGCGCCCCAAAGGGTCCGCCGAGGCCAGCGCGCATCTTTTCCACGGCGAGGTCGATGGCCTCGCGCATCAAATCTTCTCGGGCT
>CAXMNO010000229.1:0-7467 GCA_964194655.1 uncultured Acidimicrobiia bacterium | reverse complement strand
TTCGCCGCCTTAGATCTAGACGCAGCCGTCGTGGTTGCCTATGGGCTCATCCTGCCAAAGGCGATACTGGACGCGCCGCGCCTTGGTTGCTTCAACGTCCATGCCTCGCTTCTACCACGCTGGCGCGGTGCCGCACCCATTCAACGCGCGATACTTGCCGGGGATAAAGAAAGCGGCGTCTCCATTATGGCGATGGCAGAGGGGCTAGATACTGGCCCGGTCTACAGTGAAGTGAGGACGCCAATTACAGATACCACCACGGCGAGCGACCTACATGACCGCTTGGCGGTATTGGGGGCTGCCGCGATGGTCCAGACACTTGATCGCTTGATGCGCGAACCCGACTGGGCGCCAGTCCCACAAGACCCAGACGGCGTGACCTATGCCGCCAAATTGACCAAGGAAGAGGGGCGCATGGATTGGCGCGCGCCGGCAGCTGTGCTGGAGCGGCGCTTGCGCGCCTTTACGCCCTGGCCAGGTGGTTGGTTCGACTTGAACGATGAAAAGGTCAAGATCCTAGAAGCCGAAAGCGCGCTAGGTTCAGGCGCGCCGGGAACAGTGTTGGACGAGAACTTGACGATTGCCTGTGGGGAAGGGTCACTACGCCTCACCAAAATACAAAGAGCTGGCAAGCGCGCGATGGCAGCCGAGGAATTTTTACGTGGCTACGACTTGCCTAAGGGAACTCTTCTGCCATGCCCCGCTACAAGCTAACGCTCGAATATGATGGCGCGCCTTATGTGGGCTGGCAGCGCCAGGATAATGGTCCTTCGGTTCAAGGCGCACTAGAGCGCGCTATTCATGCTTTTTGCGGTCAAGATGTAGCAGTTCATGGCGCTGGCCGTACGGATGCCGGTGTCCATGCTCGTGGCCAGGTCGCCCATTTCGATATGGATGAGGCGCGTCCGATAGATAAGATTCGCGATGGCTTGAACTTCCACATGAAGCCCGAGGCGATAGCCGTGCTCTCCGCCGAGCTTGTTGATGACGACTTCCATGCCCGCTTCTCAGCAACCAGGCGCACCTACCTCTACCGTATCGTGAACAGACGCGCGCCTTTGACGCTTGATCGAGGTCATGCCTGGTTTGTGCCACGCCCCTTGGATGTCGTGGCCATGGCTGAGGCGGCAAAATTTCTTATAGGGTTTCACGATTTTTCCGCCTTCCGAGCGGCCGAGTGCCAAGCAAATTCACCAGAAAAGACACTCGATCTTTTGCAGGTCAGCCGCGCGGGTGAAGAGATTTGCTTCGATGTCCGAGCCCGCTCTTTTCTACATCACCAGGTCCGCAACTTTGTCGGAACACTGCGGGTGGTGGGGGAGGGTAAGCGCCCGCCGGAATGGATCGGCGAGGTTTTAGCGAGCCGGGACCGGCGTCTAGCCGGAGCTACGGCCCCGGCAGATGGCCTTTACCTGATGGAAGTTGGCTATCAGGACACTTGAGCACTTGAAAGCGTGGTGGCTTGCTGGTGAATTCCACATTCTGTTTTACCGAGACCTTGCCAGCGGCCAGCACGTGGGTCCGTGCCCTCCGGCGTTTTTACCGTACAGTTGGCACAGCCGATCGAGCGATAGCCTTTGCGATAGAGCGGGTGGCGCGGGAGGCCACGATCCTCGAAAATCCGATCCAATTCCTCAGCAGATGAGCGCGCGAGCGGGCTAACCTGAATGCGCCCACCCTGTTCTTCGAAGATATCGAGGGTGGAACGCAGACCGCCATGGTGGCGCTTCCGCCCCGCGATCCAGCAGTCATAGGGCGCAAGCGCGTCTTCCAAGGGGATCGCTTTGCGCAAATTGCAGCAGTAATCCGGCGCTCGGGACCAAAGCGTACCATCGCTGTCGGCGGCATTGATTTGTACTTCATAGGGTTTGACGATCGTCACCGCTTCGAGCTTGAAATGGGCGATGAGCTGATCGCGATAGGCCAGCGTTTCTGGGAAGTGCTTGCCCGTATCGATAAAAAGAACCGGGAAGGCCCGGTCTACTTGGGCCACGAGGTCCAGCAGAAGTGCCGATTCTGTCCCGAATGACGTCACAAGTGCCGTTTTCCCGGGGAAGAGTTCAAGGTAAGCCAGCCTAACGACCTCAAGCGGTGTCTCTTCGCCAAAGCGCGCATTGAGAAGGGCTTCACGCGGCAAGGATTCGAAAAAGGACATTCCCAGATAACTCCATCCGATCGGCGGCAGAGAAACCAACGAGATCACCCGCAGGCGGCTCAAGGTCCTAGCTTTGATGCGATTTTATGAGGCTCGACTGTCTCGACGGTAGAGTCGCTTAAATCAGAGCTTAATAAGCCCAGTGAGCTGCGACGCTATCGTCAGTCTCGCTCTGTGCCGAGAAGCCTTCACTCTTTGGGAAAACCTTGATCTCTCCACTTGGCGCGGACGTGCCGCCTACCGGGCGGATCGACGGATCGATGGCCTCGAAATCCGGATGGACCGGCAATTGAGCCTGGCGACCCAAGCGCAAGCCAGTGGATTCGTTACGGCTGGAGAAAAAGTTCGGTGCGAGGTTCGATAAAAATCTCATGGCGGTACCTTCCGAGGTCCTAACTCTCTGGGCCCACGGGGTACCCCGCCCCGTGGCGCTTTAGCAGTTTGTTTCGCGGCCGCAAGCTGCCCGTTCAAATCCCGCGGGTCCTTTTCAGGTGAACCAAACCTTAGTGCAAATCCCAATTCCACAGTGCGTAAGCGTGATATTTCACCTTGGCACCATCTATAATGTACATTTGGCTTTGAGAGAGTCAAGGTATAAATCACAATTTATGTGTAGATTTTTCGTAAACAACATTAATAAAGTGTAGATAAATTTATTAAGAAAAATAGCCGTGAATAATGCTCTGATAAATCTGGGTCAGGTCTTCGAGCTCTGCAAGAGGCACTTGCTCATCGACTTTATGCGCTGTTGCATTCAGAAGTCCAAGTTCGGCCACTGGGCAGAAGTCCTTGATAAAACGGGCATCTGACGTCCCGCCTGTGGTGCTAAGTGTCGCGCTTCGTCCAAGAACATCATTGACGGAGGAGGAGATAAGCTCACTCCAATTACTCGGCGGACAAAGGAAGGATTCACCTGACACGGTCACGTTTAAATCGTAACGCGCACCCTCTCTATCAAGGCGTTCGCGGACCCAGGAAATGATGTCTTCACTTTGATGCAGGCTGTTGAAACGGCAGTTAAAGCGTGCGCGGCCAAGTTCTGGAATAACGTTGGTCGCGGGGTTGCCTACGTCGATTGTCGTTATCTGTAGGTTAGAGGGTTGAAAGTGTTCGTTTCCTAGATCGAGCGGCTCCTCAATCAAGGGCGCTAGCATCCGAACCAAGTGGTGCAAGGGATTATCGGCTAAATGCGGATAGGCGGAATGACCTTGAATGCCATGCACCGTTATCTCGCCGTTTAGGGACCCGCGTCGGCCAATTTTCACCATGTCGCCTAGGTTACCGGCGCTTGTGGGTTCCCCCACGAGGCAGTGATCGAGCCTCTCCCCCTTCTCGTTCAGCCAGTTTAGGACCTTGACCGTTCCATTTATGGCAGGACCTTCTTCATCACCGGTGATTAAGAATGAGAGAGATCCGCCAAGGTTCTCAGCGCCACCGATTGCCTTCAAATGGCGCGCAACTGCTGCTACGAAGGCAGCGATTGAGCCTTTCATATCAACCGCGCCCCGGCCGATCAGATTGCCGTCGCGAATCTCTGCTGCAAAGGGGTCCACTGACCAAGAGACAGCGTCGCCCACAGGCACAACATCCGTATGTCCGGCGTAACAGAGGTTTTGACCCGCATTTCCCAAGCGCGCGTAGAGGTTCTCAACGCGCGGCGTGCCCTCAGCCTCAAAGGTCAGGCGGTGGCAAGTGAAGCCTAATTCGCTTAGCAGGCTTTCAAGGCAGCTAAGCGCGCCGCCTTCTTCGGGTGTAATGCTGGGACAGCGGATTAGGGCTCGTGCGATCGCAACTGGATCGTCTAGAGCGACTTTTGATGTGACACCAGGGCCCGTCACGCTGGATCAGTCCCGAAGAAGCTCGTTGATCGAGGTTTTTGAACGCGTCCGCTCGTCAACGCGCTTTACGATTACCGCGCAATAAAGGCCAGGACCCTGGCTGCCGTCGGGAAGGGGCTTGCCGGGCGTGGTTCCGGAAACGACCACGGAATAAGCGGGCACACGTCCCATGAAGATTTCACCGGTGTTGCGATCGATGATCTTTGTCGATGCGCCGATGTAAACGCCCATGGAAAGGACCGAGCCTTCCTCGACCACCACGCCTTCCGCGACCTCGGCGCGCGCCCCGATGAAGCAGTTATCCTCAATGATAACAGGGCCAGCCTGTAAGGGCTCCAAGACGCCGCCGATGCCAGCACCGCCTGAGATATGGCACTTCTTGCCAATCTGGGCACAAGAGCCAACCGTCGCCCAGGTGTCGACCATCGTGCCGCTATCCACGTGGGCGCCAAGATTGACGAAGCTGGGCATCAAGACAACGCCGGGCGCAATATAGGCGGAATGACGCACAATCGCGCCAGGAACGGCGCGAAAGCCAGCGGCCCGAAACCTGTTTTCGCCCCAGCCTGCGAACTTGGATGGGACTTTATCCCACCAATGGGCGTCTTCGCCCGCAGCTCCTGGGATGCGTTCCATATCGTTCAGGCGAAAGGAGAGGAGAACGGCCTTTTTGGCCCACTGGTTGACACTCCAGCCATCACCGCCTTTTTCCGCGACCCGAATTTTACCTTCATCGAGCGCGTTTAGGGCCTCTTTAACGGCCTCACGCACCTCTCCTGTCGTTTGTGGTGACAGGCTATCGCGTTCCTCCCAGGCCTTTTCAATGACCTCTTGTAAGGCGGAGCTATCCATAATTTCTCTCCAACAAGTGCATAGACAAAGCGGCTGCGATTGATGGAGGAGAGCAAAGGTTCTGTCAACGCTCTATGGGGCTTTCGGCGTGTTTTCCCAGTATTTCCGAGGCCCTCAAGTAAAATGAGGCTTTTAAGCAGCTTTTAACCGAATTTGGGTCAAGCTAGTCGAGACTTAAGCAACTGAATTGGCATTGATGACTTAGGATGACAGGCTCAAAGGCCCAAACAGATACAGACCAGTCCCTGCAGCGGCAAGATCTCGACCAGAATAGTGTCGATTTTTTCGCGCAGGCGGGTGCGTTCGACTCCTTTCCCGGTGCCGCGCTGTTGGTGGGGAATAATGGCATTACCTTGGCTGCCAATGTGACAGGCGAGTTGATCGCTAGTCTTTTGCGTGCCAATGGACTTCCCGTTCTTCGCGAGGCGATCCGTAGTGCCTTGAATGGCTCCACCGGACAAGTGAACCCTTTGGTCTTGCCGAAGGAAGGCAAGGGTTCCTCACCTGCACGTGCCTTCGACGTACTGGTTATGCCGTGGGCGGAAGGGGCGACGGCGCTACTTTTAGGCCGCGAGATAACGCTTGAGCGGGGCTTGCGCGCCGCCTTGGTCGAATCGCGCCAGCGCTTCAAGGATTTAGTCGATCTCGCCGCTGAGTTCGCTTGGGAATGCGACCTTAAGGGACGATTTACCTTTCTTTCGCGCGATTCAGTGCTGGGCTATCCGGCGGATGACTTGATCGGGCGCGAAGCGCAGTCGCTTGCATTGAAGGAGCGCCATGGCGGATCACTCCCTTTCATTGCGCGCGCGGAGTGCCGTGATCGAGAAGTTTGGATGAAGACCAGCGATGGCGATGGCGTTTGCCTCGCCGTGACAGCGGTGCCCTTATACAACGAAGACCAAGGCCAGATCGGGACACGAGGCCTTTGCCGGGATGTAACAGCGTTGCGCCAACACGAGGCGAAAGAAGCCGACGCGCGCTATCTTGAGAGACTTTTGAATTACGTTTTGCAGATGGTCCGCGATCAGCTCGATCCCCGAGGGATGCTCAAAGCAGCAGCCGATGCCTTGCAGCTTGCGGTGGGAGCGCGCGGTGTTGCGGTTTATCGCCTTGAGCCAGCTGTTGCCTTCAAAATTCAGTCGCGTGCGGGGGAGGCATTTCCCGCACCTCTCGAACAGCAATTCCTTGCGGAAATTGGTGGCGGTGAGGTTCTTGAAGTCCAAAACGCGCAAGGGTCTGCATTGGTACAGATGACGAGGTCGCATGGGAAGGACAATGGCCTGCTTTGTCTTTGGCGTTATGAGGGTGATGAGCCCTGGCGTGATGAAGAACGTGAGCTCATCAATGTTGTGGCGCTTGAAGTGGCGACAGCGATCGAACAGCTCATCAGGCAAGAGGCCTTGGAACGCCTTTCTGAGACCGACCCACTAACGGGTCTTCTCAATCGTAGAGGGTTCGGCTCTCAGCTAGAGGCCAGGTTAGAGCGTGTGGGCCAGAAATGTGGCGGTGCCCTCATATATATCGATCTTGATGACTTTAAGCAGGTCAACGATTCAGTCGGCCACAAGGTGGGAGATGAACTCCTGACAAAAACGGCAAAGCTACTGCAAGATCAGGTTCGTGAAGGTGATTTGGCTGGACGTCTAGGTGGTGATGAGTTTGCCCTTTTCCTGGATGGCATCGGCAGGGGCAGCGTAATTGCACGGACCGAGGCCTTGCAGGCGGCATGGGCATCTGAGGTTCAATCTGCCGATCTAGGGGCCAAGATCGGTAGCCTATCAATTGGAATTGCCTTGATTGATGGGGAAACGCGCGAATCCGCTCGCTCACTGATCGAACGGGGCGACCAGGCCATGTACAGGGTAAAGCACAGCGGCAAGGATGGTTATGCTCTCTCGCTCGCTGCATCGTGTGTCGAAGAGAGGGCATAATGGCCGGCGAAGATTTAGTTGATAGGTCGATGAAGGTAATTTCTTACGATGATGCAAAGCGGCTTGCCGCTGCCCCCGATTCGCAAATCCGCCAAAATTTGGCCGCGCGCGAGGACATCGCCCCGGAGGTACTTTATTTCCTGGCTGGGGACGAGGACCTGGCCGTTCGCAAAGCGGTCGCCGTCAATCATACAGCTCCGGTTCATGCAGCTTTAATACTCGCCCGCGATCCGGATGTATCAGTCCGCTCCGCGATTGCAAAGAAGGTTTCTCGCCTCACGCCCGATTTCGATCCCAAAAGCAGGGAGAGGGCCGAGCGCTACGTCGTCCAAACATTAGAAGCCCTAGCCCAAGACCAAGCGGTAAAAATCCGCAAAATATTGGCGCAATCTCTTTGTGAGGTAAGCAACGCACCGGCAAGCGTTATCCACTGTCTGGCTGAAGATGTGGAGGATACCGTTGCCTGCTTGGTGCTTGAAGGATCGCCCCTCCTTACCGATGCCGATCTTCTGGAGATTATCTCCAAGAGTAGTGCGAGCCAGCGTTTAAAGTCGGTCTCCCGCCGGCCTAACTTGAGCGCCGATGTCTCTGACGCGATCGCGGCCACGCACGATATTGAAGCTGTTACGGAACTGCTTGCGAACGGCTCAGCTCAAATTCGTGAAAATACCCTCGATGCGCTTGTCTGCGA
>CAXMNO010000228.1:0-5121 GCA_964194655.1 uncultured Acidimicrobiia bacterium | reverse complement strand
TCAAACCAATTCTTGAAGGGGCTGAGGAGTGAAAATAGCTCGCTCAAGCGCTGGTGTAGAAAACTGGGGGTCTCCATGACGGCTTCATCAGTATGTCGGGTTGGGCGGCTTTTATTACTCAGCATCACTTTGACCCTGGGGATAATTGGCAGCCTCACAGCCGCTGAGGAAAGAAAAGAGGCCAAGGAAGCCTATTCCCAAGGCCAATTCGATAAAGCCAGAGTTATTTGGTCAGGCTTGGCAGACGCTGGCGACGCGGAGGCCCAGTATTACCTGGGTGTCTTGTATGAAAATGGTAAAGGCGTCGAGCCCGACCTGGAAAAGGCGGCTCGTTGGTATATAAAAGCAGCTTCCCAAGGCCATGCAGATGCGCAACTTAACCTCGGCACGCTCTACGAAAATGGCGAAGGCGTCGAAAAAGACCTAGCCAAGGCGGCCAAATGGTATGAGGAGGCAGCCAAGGCGGGCCAAGTGCTTGCCCAATACAAAACAGCACAAATGTATCGCCAAGGCCTTGGCGTGGCGAGCGACAACAAAAAAGCCTTCTTCTGGTTTGAACGCGTTGCACGCCAGGATTTCGCTATCGCCCAGGTCAACCTGGCTTTTATGTATCGCGATGGCCTTGGGACCGCACCTGATCCTGGAAAAGCCTTTGCGTGGTTCCAAAAAGCTGCAGATCAGGACCATCCCGTTGCACAGAACAACTTGGGTCTTCACTACGCTGAAGGTCTGGGCACAAAAAGAGACGAAGCCATGGCCGTCACCTGGTTTCAAAAAGCGGCCAGGCAAGACCTCGCTAACGCGCAGCACAATCTTGCATCGGCCTTGGAGCGTGGCGCCGGGACAGTCCGGGACCCGGCCAAGGCCGCCAAGTTCTATCGCTTAGCCGCCGAACAGGGGGAACCCGCAGCGCAGATGGCCCTGGCAAAGATGATGGAGGCAGGTCAGGGAATTAAGCAGGACTTACCCCAGGCCTACTTTTGGTATGACCGGGTGGTAAAGCGAGCCCCTGAGGGTAAAATGGGGGAAAAAGCGAGCGATGCCCTGCTGCGCCTCAAAGAAACAATGACCGCCGGCCAGTTGGGGGAAGCGCGCAAACTGGTCAAGTTCCGTCGAAACACGGTCAAATGAGGCCAAACCGGCTCACACGCTCGAAATCGGTTGCTTCACTTGCCTGGAATTACCACGAGAAAAATCAATAACTCTCCAAGACGCTCGTCTGACAAGAACTAGCGCCCCGCTTTTCGATAACGGCAAGCTCGCCCTCATGCATCAGCCGTGTCACATGACCGCTGCAATCGGAAATGATCGCCTCGCCATGCCGCAACGATATTGCGACCATGGCCTTACCATCGCCCCCGCGCGAGACGACCAAGTCGAACTCTGTCCCGCGAATGCCAATCGTGGCGCCTGGTGTGTTAATTTCATACGATTTCTTGGGAAGACTACCAGTCGCGAAACGGAAAACGCCCTGGGTCGCCGTAATGACGAAGGAAGCTCTAGTGGGGTCCGGGTCATAGACAAAGCGATCCAAAACAAGTTCGGAATTCGCCCCGATAGCAAGCTGTGTATCGTCCAAAAAGACGATCTCTGTTGCGCTTTCCGCACCGGTTTCGATCAATTCGTTGTGGTAGAGGTCGTCCAACATCTGGATCTGGCGTTTGTCCTCGGCACTCTCGAGCTGCCCCGTCACAGTCTTAACCACCGTCGCGGCATTGCCCACGGTGGTTAACTCAGCACCAGAGGACCCGGCCAACGGAAATGCGGCCAGGGCAACCAACAAAGCTGAGAAGGACAAAGTGCGTATCATCATCGCATAGCCTTATATCCACGTTGAAGCAAAGGACATTAACAGATCAAACCATGCGATGGTAGGAAAACAAAACAATAATTGACAATCCTCACACAGAAAAAGGCAGGTGAAATTCCCGGTAAATTCAGACAATATCTAGGTGCTTTACATCGAAAAGTGGCATGATGTCTAAACGTTAACTTTGGGATCATCAATGTCCCGGCTTTCGAAACTCCGGCGCGCACTAAAAATGGCTGCGTTTTCTTGGGCTATCGCTTTGATATCGGTCGGCCTGCCGGGCGCTGCAAGCGCTGGCGATCTGTATATCGAAGATATTAGCAGCTTGAAGCGTGCAATCGCCTCCGCATCACCCGGGGATCGGCTGCTGCTGCAACCCGGCACCTATGACCTTGAAAAAATTCTCATAAGGCAGCCAGGCCAGCCAAATGCGCCAATCACCCTTGCTGCTGCGGTTAAGGGACAGACGATTATCCGCACGAATAGCGTTGAACTATTCAAAATCGAGGCACCCTATTGGACCTTCGACGGACTGGATATCGTCGGCGGGGACGCCTCCCATCACGCATTTCATATTGTCGCAGGCGCAGACAATGTCATCATATCGAACAGCAGGCTGCGAAACTTCCATGCTGCCATCAAAGCCAATCCAGAACGAGGCGAAACACCCGATAGCGTCATAATCGTCGATAATGTCATCTACAATAACGCGCCGCGTAACACAGCCGAGCCCGTGACACCCATCGATATCGTTGGCGGCATTGGCTGGATTATCAAAGGGAACTACATCGCCGACTTTGCAAAAGCGAAGGGAAACCAGATCAGCTACGGTGCCTTCTTGAAAGGCGGCGGACGGCAAGGCCTTTTCGATGCGAACTTCGTTAATTGTGAGTGGCGTCATAGCGGTGGACAACGCGTGGGCTTGTCCTTCGGCGGCGGGGGGACGCCTGCCAGCCTAAAGCCAGCGGGGCTGGAGGATGAACACCGGGGCGGCATCATGCGCAACAATATCATCATGAATTGCCCAAATGCCGATGGCATTTACATAAACAAAGCCAGCGACATAAAGATCCTGCACAATACGATCTACCGCGCCTTCGGCGTTCTTTTGCGCTTTCCCGGCACTGAGGCCCAGATCAAGAACAACATCATATCCGGCGCGGTAGCGTTGAGAGATGACGCTGAGAGCGAAGACGAAAACAACCTGGAAACAGGCTTTGCTGTTGGTGCCTACATCCCCGGCGGTGCCCTTTACTGGCAGCGGCGTATTTCCGATTACCACATCAAATACCCCAACTACGTCGATGAGGAGGATGTGGAATCCTGGCAATCCTCCATCGAAGATACGGCTGACTGGCTCGCTGAATCCTCACTTGGCCGCGGTGATGAAGCCTTTGAAGACTGGTTCACCAATCCTGAGGCAGGCGAACTCGATCTTTATGATGGCGAAGACATTCTTTCTAAAGGGGCGGCTTTGGAGGCCGTTCGCCACGATTTTTGCGGCACGAAGCGAGGCCAGGATCTGACAGACCTGGGCGCGGTTGAATTTAGTGCCGGCCAATGCCGTTTGAGAGACTGGCTGGCCGTACGCCTCCTTCCCTTCGATACATCGGATTTGGGCCGATGATCGGGCTGGGCGCAGCGCTTTTCAGGGTTTTAGCATGAGAGTCTTGCATCTGCTCGATCATTCCCTGCCGATACAAAGCGGATATACATTTCGCACAGTTGGAATCTTGAGGAGGCAGCACGCGCACGGGCTGGAAACTTGCCACTTGACCACACCACGCCATCAAAACGCCACCCCTGCTTCAGAATTTTTCGATAGCCTGGAGTTCCACCGGACAAAGATACAATACCCAGGCCTAGTGCCCCTGCCCCTCTTGTCACGCTGGCTTGAGGCCACGGCCACGCAAAAACGCATGCTTGAGGTCTGCGAGGAATTTTGTGGAGGAGGAAAGAACCTGGGAAGCCGCAACCAGTCAACATCGCGACTTCTACGAGGAGGTATTGTCCCACGCATCCAAAAGCAGTGCGCGATGATGGCTGAATGCACCTTGGTCATAGGGCTTTTGGCATGAAGTATCTACTGCTACCGCCCGCTTCGCTGCTTTTACTGTTCTTGGCGGGTCTTTTGCTGTTGCCGCGCCGGCGCTCGCTCGCCTGGATCTTGATTGCTGCATCGTTTATTGGGATTTGGGTCTTAAGTACGCCCTTTGTTGCGACCCGCGCGCTCTCGCAACTGCAGATCTATGAAGCCGTAGGGGTTCAGGGTGACCTCCCTTCCTCACCGCAGGCGATTGTTGTTTTATCGGCCGGTCTCCGCCCATTTGCCCCTGAATCCGGGGCGGCTGAATTGGGTCCGCTATCACTAGAGCGTCTACGCTACGCAGCCCGTCTTGTGCGACGGAGCAACCTGCCAATCCTCTTATCCGGTGGTTCAATTGCCCCTAAAACACCAGCATTGGCCGAGATCATGGCCCGCACGCTTGAGCGAGACTTCAAGCTTAAGGCCGACTGGCAGGAGGTGGATTCCTCCAACACCCATACCAACGCCGTCTATTCGGCAAAAATTTTAAAAGAGAAAGATATTCGGACAATCTTCCTCGTCACCCATGCCTGGCATATGCCGCGCGCAAAAAAATCCTTTGAAAGGGCAGGCTTAGAGGTCGTGCCAGCACCGATGGGCTTCGCTGTTCCCTCCGATGGCTCAAGACTTCGCGCCTGGATACCAAGTGCGGGTGCCCTTCAGCTCTCCAGCTATGCCCTGCATGAGTGGATCGGGACGCTCTGGTATTGGATTTCCCACGATCTTCTATGAGGCTCAAAGCTTTTAGAAGCAAAGACGCCTGCAATCGCCTTTTCTTACAAAAATTTTTGGATAATCTTTTTTTACCTACATCCCATTTTCTCGACTATTATTGGCGGGGAAAATATCCAGTGTGTTGAGTACTTGATCGCTTCTCTTTCGTTGAAGTTGGAGAGATATAATGAAGCGCTTCAATTGGCTCACGCTATGCCTGTTCCTTGCTGGTGCCCTTGTCGCTTGCGCGGGCGACGATGGGACGTTGCCTCCGGCCCCGCCGGTCTCTGCGATTCCGGCGGACGAAATCCCTGAGTATATTATTGGCCCCTTGGACAACCTCGATGTGTTTGTGTGGGGTAACCCGGAACTTTCCTCGGGCGGGCAGGTAAGACCAGATGGCCGGATTACATTGCCGATCGTCGAAGATTTGCCAGCGGCGGGCAAAACGCCTGCCCAATTGGCCAGGGACATCGAAGAAGCGCTTGGAAAATTCGTCGTCGACCCCATC
>CAXMNO010000227.1:0-3229 GCA_964194655.1 uncultured Acidimicrobiia bacterium | reverse complement strand
GTGATCGATTGGGCGGATTGGCGCCAATGACGCATGCTGCGATGATCATCATGCGCGCGCTCTATGACCGTGTCTTGATAGAAACTGTAGGTGTCGGCCAATCAGAGACGGACGTCGAGGCGGTTGCGGACAGTATTATCTTTTGTGTTCAGCCCGCATCCGGCGACTCTTTGCAATTCATGAAAGCTGGCATTGTCGAAGTCCCTGACATCGCCGTTATCACGAAAGCCGATCTTGGTCCGGCTGCGCGCCGGGCTAAGGCAGATTTGAGCGGCGCGCTTGGTCTTGCCCTTGATCATGAAGGGGGCCGCGGGTGGAATATTCCAGTTCTATTGGTTAGCGTGAACAAAGACGCGGGGCTTGAGGAATTGGTCAACGAAATAGATGGCCATTTTTCCTGGCTTAATGAGGCAGGGCTGCTTGCCGGACGGCGTGCCCAGCAAGCGGAAGGCTGGTTTAGAGATGCGGTCAAGGAGTGTTTTGGGCGTGAGGGGATAGCGCTGTTGCCGTCCTTTGAACGGAGAGACGGTGAATCTCCCTTTGCTGCGGCCACTCGTTTTTGTGCTGACTTGGAGCTACGCTTCAAGACCTGATTTCAGTTTTCGATTTTCTGACCCAGTCTCAGCTTTTTGGTTTAAGGGCAATCACGGACCAAATGAGGCTGCCCACCCAACCAATTAGAGACCATCCGAAAAAGAGGTTTAAGAGGAAGATGGCAAACGCGTTGGGGTGCCCCCTAAACCCGGAGATCCAGGTCGGGAGGAAGTAAATCAAGAACAGAGCGATGAGCAGAATAATACCGCTTCCGCTTACATCTCCCATGTAACACTCCCAGTAGAAATTTCTCTAAACCCTGATCAACTGACTACCTATAATAAAAAGGTAGAAAATGATCAAGCTCGGCGGTCGCCCGCAAGCTCCCTGTCGCCCGCAAGAGCCCTATTGACTCGAATTGTTAGATGATGTCGCCCTTCTGGCTAAGCCTTTGACGGCCCCATTTTACGAGTTGGCAAAGAACCGAGACACTAGGTCACAGACCCATCAAAGGGGCTCTCAAGTCTGCCGCATTGTGATTGTCTCCTCTTGTGAGAGGAGTTTTGCTATGGCGCGTTTTGATTTGACGGATTTTGAGTGGTCGGTGATCCAACCCCTATTGCCGAACAAGCCTCGCGGTGTTCCCCGGGTGGATGACCGTCGGATGCTGAATGGTATTTTTGGCGCCTGCGGACGGGCGCACCGTGGGCGGATATTCCGGCCCGCTACGGCCCTCACACCACCTGTGTGAACCGCTTCAACTGGTGGCGCAAAGCGGGCACATGGTGCCGCCGCTTTGTCTTAGCCGCGAGGACGTTGATTTCTTTGCCGCTGCGATGGAAGAAAGCTTCAGGCGCCTTTAAGGGGTATTGGCTGGAGGCTTTCTTTGATCACCACGGCGAAATCTTACTTTTCGAATTCAATCAGGACGCCGGCGGGTGCAAGCGCACTAAGCTTCAAGCCTGCACGGTCGTTATCTACGCTAGATCGGGCTTTTCTATTGTAAACCGGTCTCTTTCTTAAATTCCTCGATCATCTTGCCTTGGGCATCTTCGACATCCCATTTGCCGGCTTTGATAAAGTCGCTCAGGGGATCGGGTATTCCTTCAACCGGGCTCGGCGGTTTTTTGGGGCCTGGGACCGACCAGGCTTGATCGGGGGAGATCGTCATACGTTCGACGATTTTATCCTTGGTGATATTCCAGACCATATTATCGGCGGCTAAGGATAAAGGCCCTGAATAGGTTTCGCGCACCCCATCGTAGATCCCAAAGCGCGTAGCTTCTTCATTGAAAAAGTGGTAGCCGATCGCATGTCTGGGTTTGATGGTGCTCATCACCTTGCCGAACGCTTGCGGTGAGGTATGTATTTGAGTGCCAACACCAAGCGCTGTTGCGGGCGATTGACTGTAGAACTCGACCAACTGGTCGGGCGTCAAAAACGCTTCATGAATCGCAACGTCTGCATCGGCTGCGTATTTGATGTACCACTTGTTGGGAAAGGTATCCCCGCCGATCACGATCTTCAAGCCCTGCCATTCCAAGGAATAGCTGACCGGTCCGTCGCCTGCATGAATTGCGGGCCAAGACCGGATCTTCAGGCCGTTTTCCTCATAGACGACTTGGTTTTCTTTTTTGTAATCGAACTCTATGACCTTAATCTCTCCCGGTGCGGGGTTGATTCTAAAGTTCCGTGTTTGGGCATCCCAATTGTAGGTTTTTAGAAAATGCTCGACCGCATAAGCGGTTCCCATATCAGGGGTGGCGCCACTGGGCCCCCAAACGTGCAGAGGTCCTGTCCTGCCTGCCGTCCAACCTCCGGCCCAAAGGCCTGCGAGATCCCCCCAGTGGTCAGTATGAAGATGCGATAGGAAGACCTTATCGAGGAAATCGTATGGGATCATCAGTGCGGCGATATTCGGCATTGAACCGGTACCAATATCAAAAAGGAACTTTTCTCCGTTCCCAAGCTCAACTAGCCAGCAAGTTGCCGCCTGATCCCGGCGCGCCGCTGGCATGCCCGTACCACAGGCAAAGAGCCGGATTTCCGCCTCACCGAGCGTTTCCGTACCAGGGTAATAGACATAGCGGTCCGGTGCGATTGCGTTCTTGCCTTCGACAACGCCACCGGCTGCGCTGGCCGATGCAATGAGGCTCGTTTTGCTTTCGCTAACTTGAAGGGGTGATGCGAGAAAAAACCCTTTCGCCAAAAGTAGCCCGATAATGCTTGCTATTCCAAATACAACGACCCAAGAATTCTTCGACATCGTCGATTCTCCCATAGTCCGTTGGCGCCCGTCCTTGTCTACCGATCAGTGGGCACAGTTGTTTTCTTCGCTCACGTTGATTTGGCGACGAACTTTTCGGAAAAACTTGGATTGAAAGGATGAATTTACGCGAACTACAAGGGGGACAGACCGAGCACTATCTCATTCCTGTGCGCTGCTAAAGCACAATCTAGAGTAACTGCTATTTCTTGGATTGGCTATTGCTCAGTTGAAATTTTGTGTCGGCTTTTGTAAGCCGTGCGCACAAAAATGGGACCTCACAAGCTGTGAGTGTGACCTGAACGACAATTTTTTTTGGAAAAATGGTGCCGCCGGGGTGAATTGAACACCCGGCCCCACCCTTACCAAGGGTGTGCTCTACCCCTGAGCTACGGCGGCACATCGTCTCGATTCGAGACGCGGCGGAAG
>CAXMNO010000226.1:0-2712 GCA_964194655.1 uncultured Acidimicrobiia bacterium | reverse complement strand
TCATGGCAAATGTGACAACAGCCGGACATCATCGTCCTCGTAGGGCCCCACCGCGCCAGCCGCGCTTGAAGCCCACGGTGGATTTCGCGACGCTGCTTGGCATCTTTGGCGCCTTCGCGGTGATTGGTGCCGCCATGGTCTTGGGAGGTTCACCTGAATCTTTCGTCGATCTTCCAGCGATCCTCATTGTTGTCTTTGGCACTGTCCTCGTGACAGCGATTTCCTTCTCACTGGAAGAGGTCTGGCGTGCAGGCGCCGTCGTATGGCGAACTGCTGTCTACCATGCCCAAGCCCCATCGCTCGCGGCACAGCAAGTGATCTATCTCGCCGATGTCGCCCGACGCCGTGGAAAGCTGGCACTGCAGCAGGAAATCGGGAAGTTCAAGCAGAACGAATTCCTCTATGAAGCCATAAATCTGGTCGTGGACGGTCTGCCCGCAGAACAGGTCGACGGTATTCTCGAAGCTGAGACTGAAGCCACGCGCATGCGCCAAGTCAAATCCGCGGGCGTTTTGCGGCGGGCCGGGGAAGTAGCTCCCGCCATGGGTCTGATTGGAACGCTTGTCGGCCTGGTCCAGATGTTGGGCAACCTTGAAGATCCCTCTTCCATAGGTCCCAGCATGGCGGTTGCCCTGCTGACCACATTCTATGGTGCGATCCTGGCAAACATGGTCTTCACGCCTTTGGCAACCAAACTCGAGCGCAATGCGGATGCACAAGCAGCAGTGCGCCGGATCTATGCGCTGGGAACCGGATCGATATGCCGGCAGGAAAACCCTCGCCGCCTTGAAATCCTCCTCAACACCGGCTTACCGCCTGGTGAAAAAGTGAATTACTTCGTTTGAGCAAATTTGTGCTTTGAAAAAAACCTTAGGGTGTTTGGAGAATTAGAATGCGCCTCCTTATCGTTGGATCTCTCGATGGCCATATCGCGGCGGCCGGTAAGATCGCGTTTGACAGCGGGGCGAAAGTAGCCCACGTCGACGACACTCCTGGAGCTCTGAAGGCTCTGCGCGCCGGCCAAGGCGCCGACCTCGTGATGATCGATGTCAAGCAGGACATAGCAAGCCTCGTCAAAAGCCTGGATAGCGAGCGGATCGTAGTGCCGGTCGTTGCTTGCGGTATTGGTGCGACACCTGAGATCGCCGCCAATGCGATCCGTGCAGGTGCTAAGGAATATGTCCCCCTGCCCCCTGATGCCGAGCTTATCGCCGCCGTCCTGGCTGCGGTTGCCGAGGAAGCAAATGCCCTGATTTTCCGTGATCCGGTCATGAACAAGGTCCTGAGATTGGCCTCCCAAGTTGCCGCATCCGATGCCTCTGTTCTCATCACCGGCGAATCAGGGACCGGTAAAGAGGTAATGGCGCGCTTTATCCATACAAAATCAAAGCGATCGATGAAGTCCTTTATCACCGTCAACTGCGCGGCCATTCCTGAAAATCTTCTGGAATCTGAACTCTTCGGGCACGAAAAAGGCTCCTTCACGGGCGCCGTCTCGAGGCGCATCGGTAAGTTTGAGGAAGCCCATAATGGGACCCTCCTCCTTGATGAAATTTCTGAAATGCACCCACGCCTGCAAGCGAAATTACTGCGCGCAGTGCAGGAGCGGGAAATCGATCGCGTCGGCGGCACAGCGCCGATTAAGATCAATATCCGGCTATTGGCAACGTCAAACCGCAATCTTGAGGAAGAAGTCCAAAATGGTAATTTCCGCGAGGACCTCTACTTCCGCCTCAATGTCGTGAATATCGAGCTGCCACCCTTGCGCGAACGGCCTCAAGATATCGCGGCCCTAACGGATTATTTTGTTCAGAAATACGCTGAATCCAACGGCGTTCCCAAACCAAGCGTTTCAGCCGAAGTCCTCGCGCTTTTGCAAGGCCATCATTGGCGCGGCAACGTGCGCGAACTTGAAAATACAATGCATCGCGCCATCCTGCTCAATCAGGGCGACACCATCACACCCGATAGCATCATGCTGACAGGTCGTGGGCTTAGGCGGGAAGAGGAAAGGCACTCCCAGCAAGCACCGCTTGGTGCCTCCACCACCGCGCCGCAAACGGCTGAAAGTGCCGCAAAACTTGTTGGCCGCACCGTTGCGGATGTCGAGCGGGACTTGATTTTGGATACACTAAATCACTGTTACGGAAACCGCACACACGCGGCCAATATCCTCGGAATTTCAATCAGAACGCTCCGCAACAAACTCAAGCTCTACAGCCAAGATGGTGTCCCGGTTCCCATGCCAGGCGAAGGGGAGCGGCAAGCGTACTGAAGTAGAACCCACGGATCGCTGGCTAGAGTTTTAAGGAGAAGCCTCAATGGCGGATAGCGGGGCAACAGACGGGCCAGGCGGAGGCCTGCTCCAAAGCATAGGGAATATGTTGAAGCGCGGAGATATTGCTCTCGCGCTCGCCATCACCTGCATTCTCGTCGTGCTTTTCCTGCCAATGCCAAGTTGGCTATTGGATATTTCGCTCGCAATCTCTATCGCTTTTTCCGTCTTGATCTTGATGACGGTAATCTTTCTCGAAAGGCCGCTTGAGTTCAGCTCCTTCCCGATGGTGCTGCTGATCGCAACCATGATCCGGCTTTCCCTGAACCTAGCCTCCACCCGCTTGATCCTCACCGACGGTCACGAGGGACCCGAGGCCGCCGGGCGGGTCATCCAAGCTTTCGGGGATTTTGTGACAAACGGCAACTTTGTCATAG
>CAXMNO010000225.1:0-1614 GCA_964194655.1 uncultured Acidimicrobiia bacterium | reverse complement strand
GGGAGTCTTTGGGGCGGGTGAATTTTTGCGGCGATTAAGCCTTTTTGAAAGGGCTATAGTCGAAGAGGACTTTTTCATCGCGCGCTGTCACCATGGCCTCGCGCTGCAAAAAGCTCTCCACTGCACCACGAAAGCCGGGATCGGCGATCCAGTGGCACGAGTGTGTCTCGACCGGCAGATAACCGCGCTGGATCTTGTGTTCGCCCTGGGCGCCTGCCTCAACGCGCTGAAGACCGTTGGCGATGGCATGTTCGATTGCCTGATAATAACAGGTCTCAAAATGCAGAAAGCGAAAGGAAGCCAAGGCCCCCCAATTGCGCCCATAAAGCGCGTCTTCACCTGCTAGATTGAGGGCCGCACCAACGATTTGGCCCTCGTGGGAGGCAGTCACAAGCACGACCTTGTCACCAACCCGCTCCCCCAGCAGGTCCCAGAATTCGCGCGTTAGATAGGGAACACCCCACTTTTTATCCGCAGTCGCCCGGTAAAAATGGTCGAAGAGGTCCCAGTGGTGGGGCTTGATCTCATCGCCGGTGAGCCTTGCCAGTTCGATGCCCGCTTCCGCGACCTTGCGCCGTTCCTTCTTGATGGCCTTGCGTTTTCGTGAATTCAGCGACGCCAGGAAATCGTCGAAGTTTTCGTAACCCCGATTTTCCCAGTGGTATTGCAGTCCAGTCCGACGCATGAAACCGAGGCTTTCCAGATCCCCAGGCTCATCCTTTTCGCAAAAGGTGATGTGGATGGAGGAAAGCGCGTGTTGCCTCGCAATTTCGATCATCGCGGCCCCTAAAAGGCGGCGATACTCGCGCGGATCAAGGTCGGCTCGGACGAGAAGGCGCGGGCCTGTCACCGGTGTAAAGGGCACACCCGATTGGAGTTTGGGGTAATAGTCCCCGCCCGCGCGCTCATAGGCATCCGCCCAGCCCCAATCGAACACATACTCGCCATAAGAATGGGTTTTGAGGTAGAGCGGTGCGACGGCAGCTAACTTTCCTTCTTGATCTCGCACCGACAAGTGGTGCGGCAGCCAGCCCGTCTCATCGCTCACCGAGCCGCTGTCCTCCAGCGCTGAGAGAAAGCCGTAACTCACGAAGGGATTGGATGAACCCGCGCAAGTGTCCCACTCGGCTTGATCGAGTTCGCTAATCGCAGGAGCGATATAAATGGGGCGGGCGTCGTTTCCGTCTGGCATGGTTGCACTGTGGCGTGGCCAAGTCTTTCTCGCAAGGAGAAGACGAAGGCCTTCAACAGGTCCTTATTTGGTCATGAAATGGCGGCTTGGGTGCGAGGTAAGACTTAACAAACTAGGCAGCCTTCTAGGTCAATCACTCTGCAAAAACCAGTCGAACTCAGCCGGGCTCATAATGGCTTCGAACTTATTCAGCTCTGCTTCCTTGCACTCGATATAGGCTCGAATGTAGTCGCCACCAAGGTAATCCGCGAGCTCTTTCGACCCTGCCATCGCCTCCAAAGCCCGCCTAGGCCGGAAAGGTACGCCGGCGTCGTAGGCCGCGCCTGCATTTCCTTCAGCCATCTCCGGTGGCTCGATTTTGTTCGTGAGCCCGAAGTGGAGGCCAGCCAGCATGGTCGCAAGACAGAGGTAGGGGTTAACGT
>CAXMNO010000224.1:0-7416 GCA_964194655.1 uncultured Acidimicrobiia bacterium | reverse complement strand
CTATGCGCTTGGGTCCGCAGCAGCGCCACTTTACAAGCTTGAACATCACAGCGAGGAATCTTGGGAGAATGGCCGGCTGAAGGCCATGATTTCCGACACTGAGGAAAATGGTCAGCGTTGGCGCCTGCGCCTCGACTGGAATGGCGAACAGTTGGATGGGAAAAGTAATCAGGTTGCTTTGGCGATTTCCGGGCTTCCCGTTCCGTCCAGCATGTGGCACCGCGATACACCCAAAAGCGAGGCTCTTGTCAGCAGCATCGATGGTTTCGTTCGCCCCCTTTCCGTTCACCCGCTCGGCCGCCGTACGATGATGGCGGCAGGCCGGGAGATCGAGGCTGATGGCTATATTCTAATCGGCGCCTTAGAGCGCACGCTTTGGTACGATAGCGAATGCCAACTCGTCGCAGCTTCTCACAACGCCCAAGATGGCCGCGAAATTTTTTGGGAACTTAGGTCGAATACCTGGTAGCAGATGGCATCTCATCGGCGGGTAAGACTCTTTTGATCAAAAGACCGTCATAAGACACTTGCTCGAAGGGTCGCAATCTCGGATAAAGGGAAGCAGGAAGGCTGGCCGCGGGCGGACCGCTCGCCAAGCCGGTCAGATCCGGAAGGAAGCAGCCGTAACGAGTTTTTGGTGCGGGTCGCGTCTCCAGCCTTCCGCTTCTTCTTGAACGAAGAGGCATAAGAAACGGTTATAGCCTGGCCATGGTTAGAGATTTGGCCATCAACGCAACCTGAATAATAACAGGCCCCTATGAGCGATACGCCGCGCGAAGGTCAGGGCAACACCCCATACCGCGTGCTCGCACGTAAATACCGCCCAGCAACTTTCGATGATCTCATCGGGCAAGATGCCCTTGTCCGCACCCTAACGAACGCCATGCACAGCGGGCGGCTCGCGCACGCCTTCATTCTGACAGGCGTGCGCGGGGTTGGAAAAACCACAACGGCACGCATCATTGCACGTGCCTTGAACTGCACTGGCCCAGATGGTGAGAACGGGCCAACGCCAAATCCCTGCGGCACCTGTTCCCAGTGCACGGCAATTGCCCAAGATCGCCATATCGATGTCTTCGAGATGGACGCGGCCAGCAGGACCGGTGTTGACGACATTCGCGAATTGATCGAAAGCGTGCGCTATCGCCCGGTCGAAGCGCGCTATAAGGTCTACGTCATCGATGAAGTCCATATGCTCTCCAAGAATGCCTTTAATGCCCTTTTGAAGACGCTTGAGGAGCCGCCGGAGCACGTCATCTTTATCTTTGCGACTACGGAAATTCGCAAAGTCCCCATTACCGTCCTATCGCGCTGTCAGCGGTTTGACTTGCGGCGTGTGGAACAAGACCGGCTGGAAGCTCATTTCGCAGCGATCTGCGCGAAGGAAGAGGTTGCGGGCGAAGAGGCAGCCTTGAAGCTAATCGCGCGTGCAGCCGATGGATCGGTGCGCGATGGCCTTTCGCTGCTTGACCAGGCTATTGCGCTGGGCGGCGGGGTGAAGGTTGAGGAGAGCGAAGTCCGAAATATGCTGGGCCTCGCAGACCGGACACGCGTCTTCGATCTTTTCGAGGCGGCGCTTGGCGGAAAATCAGCAGAAACTCTGGGCCTCCTGGATGAGCTCTACCGCGTAGGGGCCGATCCTGCCGTGGTCATTCAAGATCTTCTGGAACTCACCCACCTGCTCTCGCGCGCAAAGCTGGTTCCAGAGAGCCTGAAAGACGAGCCAGAAGCCGAGCGTGAACGGGGCGGAGCGCTTATCGAGAAGCTTAGCATCGCGGAATTGGCGCGTTGCTGGCAGCTCCTTTTGAAGGGCGTGGATGAGGTGCGCGGCGCACCCTTGCCGCGCCAAGCGGCCGAGATGATTTTGATCCGCCTGATTTACGCCGGAAATTTGCCAACGCCTGGAGATTTGGTGCGCCGTCTCTCGCGCGATGAAAACGCGGAGCCTAAGGCAAAATCGCCGCCTAGTGAGGTTAGCACTCCCGCACCGCCGGCGAGCGCGGCCGTCGTGGCACCTTCGGGCGGCGCTTCGGGCATGTCTGGAAGTCGAGGTGCGCGTAGCGGTCTTGCACTAGATCAAGCACGGGTTGAAGAAGTGTCTCCGGCTGAAGACGTTTCACCGCCTGAAGAAGTTTCACCGCCTGAGCCGCCTTTGCCGACCCATGCGCCTGAAACTTATCTTGATGATCCTGGCATTTCTATCGATAAGGCCCCCTCTGACGCCCCATCTTCTCGCGAGCTGCCTGCGACATTTGAAAAGGTGGTCGAATTAGTGGAGTCCAGGCGCGCTATGATGCTTGCCAACCAGCTACGGCGTGATGTCCATTTGGTGAGCTTTGAGCCAGGACGTATCGAGTTTCGGCCGAGCCCAAGTGCCGCGGGTAATCTTGCCCAAGACCTTGGTAAGTTCTTGCGTGAAGAGACGGGCGAGCGCTGGATGGTAACGCTTTCCCAAGATGGGGGGGCAGAGACGCTAGAGGAGGCCAAGCGCCGCCGAGAGGAGGAAAAGCGCGCGGCTGCAATAGCGCATCCGCTTGTTCAAGCCGCAATGACGACATTTCCTGGTGCGACATTGGTTGGGCGACGCGATAAGTCGTCGCACAGTGCTAGGATGCCGGAAGACAGCGAAGGCCAAAGCGGCGAATAATTGTTCAGTTGGAAAGAGCCAGCCGTAAAATGGGGCTGGCAAAAGTGAGGAAGGTTCATGAAAAATCTCGGCCAGATGATGAAGCAGGCACAGCAGATGCAAAGCAAGATGGCGGAAATGCAGGAAAAGCTGGCCGATCTGGAGGTGGAGGGCGTTGCCGCGGCTGGGATGGTTAAGGTGACGATGAATGGCAAGGGCCAGCTCCGCTCTATCAAGATCGACCCAGCCTTATTGGACCCTGAGGAGGGAGAGGTGCTGGAGGATTTGATCCTTGCTGCCCATAATGTCGCTAAGGCAGAGGCCGAAAGCCGCACGGCTGAAGAGATGCAGAAATTGACCGGTGGTTTGCAGTTGCCACCGGGCATGCAGCTTCCTTTCTAAGCGCAACGGTATTTAGGGTCGCGCTCGGATGAACGGTAATGAGATGGAAAGCCTAATCCGGCTTTTGGCGCGCTTGCCAGGCTTGGGGCCACGCTCGGCAAGGCGGGCTGTATTGCATCTTATGAAGCAGCGTGAATCCCTGATGTTGCCGCTGGCCGCAGCACTCAGGCACACAGCAGAGGCGATCCAGACCTGTTCGATCTGCGGCAACCTTGATGTGTCGGATCCCTGTGCAATATGCCGTGATCCGAAACGCGAAACGACGACTATCTGCGTTGTGGAGGAGGTCGGCGATCTTTGGGCGCTGGAGCGCTCGCGCGCCTTTAAGGGGCTCTATCATGTTTTGGGCGGCACACTCTCGGCCATTGATGGCCGGGGGCCTAGACAGCTAAACATCGATACGCTGCTGGGCAGGGTCACCGATGGCAAGGTGGAGGAGGTGATCTTCGCACTTTCAGCCACCGTCGATGGGCAAACAACCGCGCATTATTTGAGCGAGCGCTTGGAAAAAAGCGGGGCACAGGTAACCCGTCTTGCTCACGGTGTCCCGGTGGGTGGTGAGCTCGATTATCTCGATGAAGGCACTTTAACCGCGGCTCTAAAGGCGCGGCGTCCTCTATAATCGGACAATCTTTGGGAGGTAAAGGTATGCTTCTAAGGCCGATCTTCCTCGTTGGATTCCTTTTTACCGTCTTAAGCCTCAATAGCTCTTTCGCAGCGGACGACGAGGCAACCCGTTTAATCTCCAATAGATCCGATGTCTCCGACACCCAGCTTGTGATCTATGAGGGAGGCCAAGCCCAGCTGGGGCAAGTGCGCCACATCGACCTGCCTTCCGGCAGCACGCGTTTGGTTCTGGAAGATGTCTCTCCGCAGCTTTTGCCTGAAAGCGTCTTTCTTTCAGGTGATGGCGTTAGGGTGCGGGCGCAAAGCTTTCTATTCGATCCGCTGTCACGCCGCCGCTTGCTTGAGGAATCGCTGGGACAAAAGGTTTGGGTTCGCCGCTGGGGCGCCAACGGTGAGGAAAGGTTCGTCGAAGGCATCCTTCTCTCGGTTGCAGAGGGTCCCGTCGTGAAGGTGGAAGAACGTATTCAGACACCTTCACCAGGCGACCTCCTCTTCGAATCGGTCCCCATCGGCTTGACGGCCAAGCCCGTATTGCTGGCTGATTTGGAGAGTGCTGAAACCCGCGCCAAGGACTTGACTCTACGCTATTTGACGAACGGCTTTTTTTGGCAGGCGGACTATGTCGCCAGGCTCGATGCCCAAGGTGAGAAGCTTGACGTTAGCGGGTTTGTTGGCGTCACGAATCAAAGTGGGCTCGCGCTTAAAGATGTAGCTGTGAAATTCTTGGCGGGCGAAGTTGGCCGCCCCGAACCATCGCCGCAGCTCCGCGCAGCCCCGAGGGTCGCTATGGTAGCAGAAGCCATCGCTCTCGATTCCGATGGATCCCAGGTGGCAACCGCGCAATTTGCCGATCGCCACCTCTATAGCCTTCCAGGGAAAATCGATTTAGCGCAGGGTGAAACCCGGCAAGTGCGGCTCTTCGAGGCTGAGGGTGTTCCTGTCACCAAGCGTTATCGCTTGGAGGGATTGGTGCAAGTCGGGCGTGGGCCGGAGGAGGCTGGTCCCCTCAATCCGGAAATCATCATCGAGGTCGAAAATAGCAAGGAAGCAGGGCTGGGCTTGGCTCTTCCTGGCGGAACCCTTCGTGTTTATCAGCCTTTGGAGGGTGACCAAGTTGAAGGCGATAGCATCTTCATTGGCGCCGCTACACTCAAGCCCACTGCTGAGGACGAGGAGGTGGAGCTCTCGATCGGCCGGGCTTTTGATATTACCGGGCGATCTCGCCTGACCGACTTCCAGCGTATCTCTAGCACCACAGGTGCCTATGAAACCTCGGGCGAAGTGGACGTGAGTAACGCGCGCTCCGACGATGTGATCGTCGAGGTCCTTGCAGTCCTTCCTCGCGGTTGGAAGATGTTAGATGAAAGCCAAGAGCACCAATCCGAAAGCGCAAACCGTATCCGCTGGGATTTGACGGTCCCGGCGAATGGCAAGGCGAAACTGGCTTACAGGATTCGAGTGGCGCCGTAAATTAACTCAATAAAAGTTAATTCAAACAAGCCGCGGCGGACCGCTTACGGCGGAAATCTCTTGCTCCGGCGGTTCCTCGCCTTCTTCCAGCTCAAGAGAGGTGATCCTGTCGCCGCGCGAAATGATCTTTCCAGCTGAGATTTTGATCTGTTCGATATCGCGCTGCGCCTGATCGAAATGGGAATCCAGTTTGCCCACACGTTCGCCAAGGCGCTGGATATCGCCCACGAGGAACCCGACTTCCTTTTGGATGATGGTAGCTTGCTCGCGCATCTGAACGTCGCGCAGCACAGCTAGAATGGTCGTCAAGGTGGCCCAAAGGGTCGTTGGGCACACAATCCAGACCTTTGCGCGGTAAGATTCATCGACCACTTGGCGAAAGCTCGTGTGAAGCTCGGCATAAACGGCCTCCGAGGGCAGGAACAAAATTGCGCCGTCCGCGGTTTCGCCCGGCAAGATGTACTTCTCAGCTATATCGTTGATATGCTTGCGCAGATCTCGCGAAAAGGCGCGGCGTGCGAGTTTGACTTGCTCTTCATTTTCAGCGGCACGAAGGGTCTCATAACTCTCCAGCGGGAATTTCGAATCGATAGCGATTGGGCCTGGCGGGTTGGGGAGGCTTAGCATGCAATCCACAACCCTGGCATTGGAGAGCTTCACCTGAAAGGCATAGGCCGATGGCGGTAGTACGGCCTCCACAATCGCTTGGAGTTGAACCTCCCCAAAGGCGCCGCGCGCTTGTTTGTTGGATAGAATGTCTTGAAGGCCCACGACCTGGCCCGAGAGTTCCGTGATATTTTGTTGCGCCTTGTCGATCACGGCCAAACGCTCGCGCAGATCGGTGAGGGCTTCCTGGCTGCGTGTAGAGGTTTCCTGCAGGCTATCGCCCACCTTTTTGGAAAAGTCGCCGAGGCGCTCCTCCAAGGCTTTGCGAACCGCGCGCTCTTGCGTTTGTAGTTGTTCTGCGACCTTTACCTGCTGGGCTGCCTGGCTTTCCGCCATTTGGCTGAGGCGTCCGGTAATTTCCGCCAATGCTTGACCCTGATCGGCACCCTTCGTAGATGGCCGGGCGCGCAAGGCGAAGACCGCAACCGCAAGGCCGAAGAGTAAGCCAAAGCCCAAAGCCAAAAGCGTTATGCCGTCCATGTCCCCTCCGAATCGCCGGCTCGTCGTAAGCTGAGGTTAACATTCCCGTATAATAACCGCAGCCGGCATTTGATATGCTTGCTAATTAATTGCCGTATGCGGCTCGCGCCTTGACGATAGATGGTGAAGCGCATATGTCAGACTTAGTGCCACAAATGGCGCGGATAACTTGCCCAGTGGCAAATTTAGTGCACCCGGATAACGGTTTTCAACGATATGGCTATATTACCTATCATTACAGCCCCCGACCCCCGCCTTAAGAAGGCTTGCAAGGCGCTAGAGAAGGTCGACGAGGATGCGCGCCGTTTGATGGATGATATGCTGGAAACTATGTACAACGCGCCTGGGATCGGTTTGGCCGCCCCACAAGTCGGCGTATTGCAACGCATTATCGTTGTTGATATCGCGCGCGAGGGTGAAGACCCCGATCCCCATTTTATGGTCAATCCGGAACTGACTTGGGTTTCCGATCACGACGTCAATTATGAGGAAGGGTGCCTCTCGTTACCCGAAGAATATGCCGATGTCGTTCGCCCAGCGGAAATTAACGTCAGCTATCTGAACCGGGACGGGCAAAAGGTGGAGCAGGAGGCAGAAAATCTTTTGGCGACCTGTATCCAGCACGAGATCGATCACCTCGATGGACTTCTCTTCGTCGATCACATTTCGGCGTTGCGCCGGAATATGATCTTGCGCCGGTTGCTGAAGGCGAAGCGAAACGAGAAACCGGTCGCCAAATACGCGACGGCTTAAATCATCTGTGCGATAGTTCCCCCATGACCTCGTTACGTCTTGCATTCATGGGTACACCTGATTTTTCTGTGCCAACGCTTCAGGCCTTGGCCGAGGCCGGTCATGAGACTGTTGGTGTCTATACGCAACCCCCGCGCCCTGCTGGCCGTGGCCAACGCGAACGCCTATCGCCCGTCCATAGTTTCGCGCTGGAGCAGGGCTGGCCTGTCTTCACACCGGGAAAATTGAAGGAAAGTTGCGAGCAAGCAGCTTTCGCCGCCTTAGATCTAGACGCAGCCGTCGTGGTTGCCTATGGGCTCATCCTGCCAAAGGCGATACTGGACGCGCCGCGCCTTGGTTGCTTCAACGTCCATGCCTCGCTTCTACCACGCTGGCGCGGTGCCGCACCCATT
>CAXMNO010000223.1:0-7768 GCA_964194655.1 uncultured Acidimicrobiia bacterium | reverse complement strand
TCGCGAGGTAGCGGCGGTGGCGCGTGATGCGGGCCTTACGCTTCATATGGATGGTGCGCGCTTGATGAATGCCGTTGTTGCCTCTGGCACGTCCGCTGCCGATTTCGCAGCCCCCTTCGATACCTGCTGGCTGGATTTGACCAAGGGGCTTGGCTGTCCGGTCGGCGCGGTGCTGGCTGGATCGCGCGAACTTATCGAGGAAGCCTGGGTCTGGAAAACGCGGATCGGTGGCGCGATGCGCCAAGCTGGCATCCTGGCTGCTGCTGGCCTCTATGCGCTTGATAACCACGTCGAGCGCTTGGCGGAAGATCACGAGAAAGCCCACGCCTTTGCCGATGCGCTTTATGGGGTGGAAGGCATCGAAATCGAGCCAAGCCATGTCGAGACCAACATCATCTACTTCGAAGTGACCCACCCCGGTTTGGACGCCAACAGCTTCGCGGAACGGTTGGAGGCAGCAGGCCTCAGCCTTTCGGACGCAGGCGAGCGCCGCTTGCGTGCCGTTACCCATTTGGATGTAAGCACCGAACAAGTGAGCCAGGCTGCTGAGATCGTGAAGCAGACCATCCGGGCATCATAAATTAGTATAGTCTGGTAAAGAGGCGCCTTCTCCCCTATAGGGAAAGGCGCCCGCATTTCTTAGGAGGTTGGCTCTGCCATGAAAGCGTTGGTCAATTGGACGGGAAATCGAAACTTTCTGGGTCGCTCCGGCACCGGTCATGCTGTTCCGATGTCTGCTTCAGCTGCAGAGGACAGCGAAGGTGCCAGTCCAATGGAAATGCTTTTGATCGGGCTTGGCGGCTGTTTTTCCTATGACGTCGTAAACATCTTAGAGAAAATGCGCGAACCTATCGAGGATTGCGCGGTCGAGATCGAGGCAGAACGCGCAAAAGAGGCTCCCCGGGTCTTCACCCATATTCACATGCGCTTTGTCGTCACCGGAAAGGGGCTCGATCCCGAAAAGGTGCAAAAGGCCGTCAATATGTCTGCCGAGAAATACTGCTCTGCCTCCGTCATGCTGAGTAAGTCGGCGGAAATCTCTCACGACATCGAAGTTCTTGAGCTTTAATAGGATCTAAAGGCGAAAAATCAGGCCCAGAATCGGCTTATTGGATTTTCGCCTGAGATAGATCAAAGGATATAGGCTCATTTCCATCGCTATAGCGTTGCCAAATGTCGAGGTACGCGCGCTCGATATTACGGACCGACTTTTCTGTATTGAACAGAGGTTGGGTTTTGCACTTCTCGCGAAGTGCCCCACGCAGTCCAGCTAATCGCCCTCGATCTCGCGCTAAATCAGCAATCAACATTTGGTACTCCTTAAAACTCCGCGTAATCAACTCAGGCATTTCCAAAGCTTCAAGGAGGCTTGCAGATGCCCGTGAGGCAAAGTGATCGCCTAGAATTGTGATAACGGGAAGTCCTACCCACAAGGCGTCGATCGTTGTCGTATGGCCGTTGTAAATACGCGTGTCTAGGGCCAGATCTGCAAGCGCAAGACGTTCTAGGTGCTCTGCCTTTTTCCGGCGCTTAGCGAATATAATCCGCTCAGGTTTGATACCATGTGAAGCTGCAGCTGCCCGAAGATTAGCCGCTGTAAGAGGGTCGGTAGCTAGGAGCCATAGCACGGCATCCGGCAAAATCTTCAATAACCTCATCCAAGTCGCAAACATCTCCCGGTCGATTTTGAACGGGCGGTTAAAGCCGGCAAGAACGAAAGCATCTGGTGGCAACCCCTCATCTATCCGTGAGAGAGCACCAGCCGCTACTTTTTGCCGGTCATCGGTAATGTGATAACTGACCGGCAGGTGAACGAACTTCTCGCTATAGAATTTCTCAGCTCCTAAGGGCGTTACGGTACGGTCGGTCAAAATGTAGTCGAAGAAATCTGCACCGGATGTTCCTGGAAAGCCGAGATAGCTGACTTGAACAGGCGCGGGCCTTAGCGCACTGATTTCCATACGATGGGGAAGGGTGAAACCCTTTAGGTCGACAAGAATATCGACATCTTTATTCTGGATAAAGGTTGCCGCTGCACGGGTATCCAAGTTTCTTATCTCGTAGAAATCATCGCAAGCCTCCATAATCGCCTTGCGGTTTGCGCTTGCGTCATCAGGACCAAACGAAAAAGCTGTCACTTGGAACCGGTCTCGGTCGTGCAGCTTGAAAAGCCCTACGACATCATGCGCCACCGGATGATCGTGAAAATCGCCAGACAAATACCCGATGTGCAGTCGACCTCTCTCGCCGCGTCGCGTTGAAGCAGATGTCAACGGAGGTCCAGCACGCAATACCACCTGCCGGCTCCACGCTTCGGCCACAGCTCGGCTTCTTGCGGTGCAAGCCTAGCCGCCCGTTTTAGGAAAACGATCGCGTGCTCGACATCACCATCTTGCCTTGCAGCGATGCCAGCGAAAAAATGAGCCTGAACTGAATCCGGGTGATTTTGTATAAGCTCTTTTGCTACACTCAGCGCCCGTGCCGCTTCGCCTCGATCTAACAGGCGGCGGGCCTCGGCAAATAGTGCTTTTAGATCGCCATCTTCCAAGTGGGCGTTTTCCGTCATAACGAGCAAATGCCTTTTCAGCGGGCAAAGACTGAAGTGCCGACGATAAATTTCTAGTATGCCAATAAAGGATTCTCAGGTATTCCGAAAGAGAGGACATCACAATTTAGGCGTGCGATTTTTAAAAAATGAAAAAGCATTATGACTGAATGATCGTGGGCGCCGGTTTCACCGGTGCCGTGGTGGCGGAACGGATCGCGTCCCAGCTTGGCAAATCGGTTTTGATTATCGACCGCCGCCCACATATCGCGGGAAACGCCTACGATCTGCGCAATGACGCAGGCATTCTTTATCATGCCTACGGCCCGCACATCTTTCATACGAATGCGGATTTTGTCGTGGATTATCTCTCGTGCTTCACAGACTGGATGCCCTATGAGCATCGCGTGCTTGCATCATGGAATGGCCTTAAAGTCCCCATGGCCTTCAATTTGACCTCTCTCGGAATGTGTCTGCCAACTCAGGCCAAGCGCCTGGAAAGGAAGCTTTTGGAGACCTATGGCAGTGATGCCGCTATCGCGATCTTGAAGTTGAGAGAAGCCTCAGATCCCGAACTGCAAGATCTTGCAGCCTTCATCTACGAGAATTTTTTTGTGGGCTATACACTAAAACAATGGGGGTTGCGTCCTGATGAGCTCTCTCCTGCAGTCACGGGGCGCGTTCCCGTCCGGCTAAACTCGGATGACCGCTATTTTCTAGACAAATTCCAGATAATGCCACGCCTTGGCTACACCAAGATGTTCGAGCGGATACTAAACCACGAAAACATTAATCTCGGGCTGGGGGTGGATTTTAACGAAGCCAGCGATTTCGCAACCTTCGATAATGTTCTCCATTGCGGGGCCATTGATGAGTACTTCTCATACGAATTTGGGGAGCTCCCTTATCGCACTATGGATTTCCAGTTCGAGGTCAAGCAGGTCCGCAAACACCAAGCAGCCGCAGTGATCAACTACCCGGGGCCTGAGCCTTTCACGCGGATTACAGAAATGCCTTACCTAACCCAAGATTGGGGCGATCACACCTGCTTGGTGCGCGAATACCCGATGGCCCACCGTCCAGGTGAGACAGAGCCTCACTACCCAATCCCCCGCGATGACAATCAAGAGCTTTACCAGCGTTACCGAAATCTCGCCGCCAAAGAAGCCTCAAACATCATCTTCGCGGGACGGTTAGGTGATTATCGCTACTACAATATGGATCAAGCCGTCGCCCGTGGCCTGACAATCTTCACGAAGCAAATCGCCGCACAATTATAGAAAGTTGAGGTACATCTTCTATGCTCAATTGCCGGGCGCCTCAATCACCATCCCATATTCCTCACCGACTTCGAGCATCCATTCCCACACGTGGCGCCCGAAGGAGCGGAAGACGTAGATATCGAAGACATCTTCTGAGACGTGGTGAATTGTTCCACCAACGTGAGCGAGCTGGGTTACCACAACGCTTCCCACCGGAAATGCACGGGGGTGGAGATCGATGCTCGTTCCCTTGGAGAGGAAATCACGAAGGGCCGGACCAGAAACCCGGAAAACCGTGCGTGCTTGCGAAAGGTCGATGATCGAGCGATGGCGCCCTTGCAGGCCATCGGACAAAGCGGCCTTTATTGCTGGCCCCTCACTTTCGGCTACGATTGCCTGATAGCGATTGGGGCCTGTCCAAAGGAATGACCGCCCGTCACCACTGGATGACCCGCAGGTCCCCTCCGGCAAGGAGACCGATAGGGCTTTCCCTGCCGCCTCACGAAAATCACCGTCATCGCGTCTGCCTTCGAACTGAATGATGGCAAGGCCCCGACGCTCGCTGACGCCGAGCCCAGCGGCCTCTTTACTCGCCGCATTGACGAGGCCTTCGTTGTAGTGGCCCTCAAGGGCCGATTTACGCTGCAAACCCTCAGGCACGGACCCGCACTCCTTCCGGATCGATGAAATGTTGTGAAACGACGCGAACCTTCACCGCCTCGTCGTGGAGTGGCGATAGCGCCCAGATCTCTTCCCCCATGCGTGCACGGCCAGAGCGTAGTAGAGCGGTCGCGGACGGCGTGCCGATGTTGGGGCCGCTAGTCGCCGAACAGACATAACCTTGCGTATCCATCGGAATTGGCTGCTTTGGGTCCGTGACAAGCTGCGCACCTGCACGAAGGCGTGTCGTGCCATCGACCGGCTGCAAGCCGACAAGCTGCTCGCGCCCCTCTTGAACGAGCCCCGGGCGTTCCTTCAAGCGATGTCCGATGTAAGGCTTCTTGGTTGAGCACATTTTGCCAAAGCCAAGATCATCAGCCGTCGTGTTGCCGCTGATTTCCGGGCCGATAACGACGTGCCCCATTTCGATGCGAAGCGTCCCCAGTGCCTCGGTTCCATAGGGCTTTAGGCCAAGAGGCTCCCCCTTCGCCATCACGGCCGCCCAAAGAGCCTCGCCATAATCGGCCTCACATGCGAGTTCAAAACCAAGCTCGCCGGAGAAGGAAATGCGGAAGACCTGTGCTGGAATACCTTCAATCGTGCCCGCCGCATGCCCCATGAAAGGCAAGCCTTCACCCGAAAAGTCGATATCGCACTCCAGCGCCTGCAGCACTTCGCGCGCCTTGGGTCCGGCGATTGACATGGAAGCCCAGAGGTCCGTCACCGAACTCATCGAAACATCAAGCTCCGGCCAGTAGACCTGGTGGGCATATTCCAGTTCTTGCAAGACGCGGGCGGCGTTGGCAGTGGTCGCCGACATAAGGAAATGGTCTTCCGCAAAGCGGATCGAGGTGCCGTCATCATAGACGATACCGTCTTCACGCAGCATCAGGCCATAGCGGCACTTGCCAACCGGAAGCTTGGCAAAGCCGTTCACATAGAGGCGGTTCAAAAAGTCCGCCGCGTCCTTGCCCTGGATATCGATCTTGCCCAGCGTAGAGACATCGCACATGCCGACAGATTCACGAACATGCGTGGCTTCGCGCCGTGCGGCCTCTGCCAGGGTTTCGCCACCTTGCGGGTAATATTGCGCACGATACCATTGGCCAGATTCGACGAATTTAGCCCCGCGCGCTTCGTGCCAGTTGTACATCGGCGTGCGCCGTTTTGGAGCCAGATGTGGTCCAACTTCCCGGCCCGCGACGGCGCCCATGGTGACCGGTGCATAAGGCGGGCGGAAGGTCGTCGTTCCAACCTCCCCAGGCGAGCGGCCGGAAATCTCGCCCATAATGCCAAGGCCGTTGATATTGCTCGTCTTGCCTTGGTCGGTCCCCATGCCAAGGGTCGTGTAACGTTTTAAGTGCTCGACCGAGACATAGTTTTCTCGCGCAGCCAGCTCCACATCGCTGACAGCCACATCGTCTTGGTGATCTACGAAGCGCTTAGTGTGAGAACCGGCGGGTAGAGGCACAGACCACATTTCCCCAAGCGGTGCTTCTTCTGGCTCACTTCCAGTCTTAAACACCTGTGCCTCAGCCTCAAAGCCTGCATCCTTGGCCGCATCCGCACCCGCCACCGCCCCTTCCTTGAGACAGCTTTGCAGATCCGCAAATCCATTGACCGATCCAGCCGTTCTAATCGCAAGCGGGCAATGATCAGGGACAAAAGTGGTCAAGCGTTCGTCATAGCGCAACTTCCCTTGCGCATGAGAATAGAGATGAACCGTCGGGTTCCAGCCACCAGAGCTTAAAAGCAAATCGCAGGAGATCTGGTGGAGGGGCCTCGCCTCAACCGTGCCATCATCAAGCAACCGGCGGACATCGATTCCCCATATGCCAGTGCGGCCATGGGTATTGGTGACGACGTGTCCAACGAATAGCTGTGCGCCCAGGTCAGCCACCACTGCTGCCAAGTCACCGCGGACCTTCTCACGCAGATCAACGACTGCTGCCAGCTCGATGCCTGCTGCAACCAGATCTTTTGCCGCTTGATAGGCGCTGTCATTATTCGTGAAGATAACGGCGCGCTTGCCTGCCTTGACGCCAAAGCGGTTGGCGTAGGTCCGCCCGGCTGAAACCAGCATATTGCCAGGGCGATCATTGCCGCCATAAACCAGTGGCCGCTCAATAGCACCGCTCGCAAGGACCGTCTGTTTGGTCCTGATGTGATGCAGGCGTTGGCGTGGGACACCTGGTCCCTGCTTCGTTTCATGCTGAAGCAAGGTCACCATGTTATTGTCATAGTAACCAAAGGCACTCGTGCGCTTTAAGATCCGCACCTCCGGCATGGCGGTCAATTCAGCCTCGACACTAGCCAACCACTCCAAAACCAGCTTTCCGTCAATTTGGCGCGTGCCGTTCTCGCTCAGCAACGCTCCGCCCAAGCGGGTATCTTGCTCAACCAAGACGACCCGTGCACCAGATCGCCCAGCGGAAAGGGCTGCTGTCAGGGCCGCGGGCCCGCCGCCAACTACAAGCACATCGGCAAAGGAATAGTGATGGTCGTAGTGGTCCGGATCGGGGTCGCGTCCACTTTCCCCCATGCCCGCAAGGCGGCGGATCTGATGCTCATAGGTCATCCACATCGAGGCCGGCCACATGAAGGTCTTGTAGTAAAATCCGGCGGGGAAAAAGCGTGACAGCAGGTTGTTGACCTCGCCCACATCGAACCCGACCGATGGCCAGCAGTTTTGCGAGCGTGCGACCAAGCCTTCGCTCAAGGGTAATTCGGTTGCCCGGATATTCGGCTCCGTCCGTGGGCCGATGGCGACCTGCACGACGGCGTTGGGCTCTTCAGGACCCGCCGTCATGATGCCGCGCGGGCGATGGTACTTGAAGGAGCGACCAACCAGACGCACGCCGTTCGCCAACAAGGCAGAAGCCAAGGTGTCACCCTCGTACCCCAGATAAGATTTGCCGTTGAAGGTGAAATTCAGGGGCTGGCTGCGATCAACCAGGCCACCGTAGCTATTGCGGTAACTTTGCTTGCTCATAGGCATCATCCCTCCGCCTTTGCACTTGCGCCGGGCAAGGGGGCGACGTCCAAAACCTCATGGGTTACGACGTTACGGGTCACCTTGATGATCGCCCGGCAACCGTTGGTGTGCTGCCAAAGCTCGTCGTGCAGGCCCTTGGGGTTTTGGCGAATATAGACGAACTCATACCAGTCCTGGTCGCTTGCATCATGCCCGTCGACGGGACGCTGGAGTGTCGCATCACCCATATAGGTGAACTCGGTATAGGAGCGTGGACCACACCAAGGGCACTTGATTTCAATCATCTACTCATCTCTCCAAGCAGCA
>CAXMNO010000222.1:0-2956 GCA_964194655.1 uncultured Acidimicrobiia bacterium | reverse complement strand
GTTCTGGTTCATCGCACTTTGGGGCGCCGGTGTGTTGGCCGTTGGAATAGTTGGTTATTTGATCAAACTGGTGCTGGCTCCGTGATTTAGCCTAAGACGATCCGCCTAAGTCTAATGCGGCAGTGCTTGGGCGTACAAAGTGATGGATTGAGATCGGAAAATTTGCTATCCCTGGCTTTCAATCTCTGAACAGAAACCGAGTGGGGAACATGCGTCTCGTCTGACTTATCGCTTTTGAAGAACGGTAATCGATAAGCTCATGAACGGAGACTGCTCATGTCCGCCCAAAACTGTGGCGCGGTTCCCCGCCATCCTAACGACATAACGCCCGACTGGTTGACAGCGCGCCTTAGGGAAAATGGCGCCTTACAATCTGGTAAAGTCTCTTCTTTGACTATGGAAGTGGCAGAAAAATGGTACGTCGCAACAACTGCGCGCTTAACTGTGGAATACGAGGGCTGCATTGATAAAGAAGCATCGCGCCACTTTTTTATAAAAACCTCTGGACCCGATTGGCGTTATCCAGATTTACCTCGCAAAGAGTTCGAATTCTATCGGCTACCCTACCCAAACGATCTTCCACTCGTGACTTGCTTTGATGTGTCCCACGATCCGGATTCTGGGTTTTCTTCGATACTGCTTCAAGATCTCAGCAAGACGCACTCCCAGACGCGCTGGTCTCTGCCGCCGCCTTTGCCTTTGTGTGAGACTGCTGTCGCAGCGCTTGCACATATTCACGCTCACTGGTGGGGGAGCGCGCCGATTGAAGGTGCAGCTTCAAGTTCTGCACCGCAACACTATCACGCTGGAATTGCCCAGAATGTCGAAAGGCTATTGCCCCGCTTTTTTGAGTTTTTGGGCGATCGCTTGACACATCACCAGCGCGAATTGATGCGGATTGTTTGCGAAAAGCTCCCTGAACTAGTGGCCAAGAGGCACGCGGACCGCCGGAACCTTACTGTGGTCCACGGCGATGCGCACTTATGGAATGTTATGTTCCCGAACGATCCTAGGGTTGATAGTTGTGTCTTCTTCGATTGGGAGGAATGGCATCATGACGTCGGTGCCTTTGATTTAGCTTACATGATTGCCTTGCACTGGTATCCCGGCCATCGGGCGCGTCATGAAAAGCACCTGCTGCAGATTTATCATCAAGAACTGCAGAGCCGGATAGCAACCGAATATGGTTGGAATGACTTTTGGGCGGATTATCGGCTTGGTCATCTACAGAACTTTGTCATCCCGGTATTTCAGTGGGATATGGAACTATCGCCCGGAGGGTGGTGGCCGCATCTGGAACGACTGTTCTTGGCCTATGAAGATCTGGAATGTGCTGAGCTTTTGTGAACTTCAGTCTTTGTGCGGTGGTTAGCGTTCTAATGCTCGTGCTCACAAAGGGAATGATCCGCTAGCGCCCGGATGACATAGCAGTCGTGAATCTTGTTTGAGGCGCAACCCGATGCGATGCGTTCCAACTCGGCTTCCAGCCTTCTGAGTTTGGCGATGCGCGCCCGGACGGCGGAGAGATTCTCGTTCGCGATTCGGTCTGCGTCCTCACACGGGCCATCGGGGTGGGAGCCGAGCCGGATCAACTCCTTAACCGATCCGATGGGTATGCCAAGGTCACGGGCATGCTTGATGAAGGAAAGACGCTCTAGCTGTGCAGGCTCGTAGCGGCGCTGATTACCTTCAGACCTCTCAGGCGCATCAATGAGGCCTTGTTGCTCGTAATAACGGATGGTCGGGATCTTTACCCCGGTACGCTTGGAAAGCTCGCCAATGGAAAGCATCGCAATTTCCTCTTGAACCTCTAGTCACTAGAGATATTAGAGTATCCTTAGCTTGGTTTTCAAGGGAAGTTGCTATGGGTGCTTGTTGCGGGAGTGCCAAAAGTTCATTCGATGGGGTGTCGCCCGATTTTAAGCGGCGTTTATGGGTGGTTATATTTTTGAACGCCGCAATGTTTTTTGTCGAGATGACAGCAGGTCACCTCGCTGGATCACAGGCATTGCAGGCTGATGCGTTGGATTTCTTTGGTGACGCGGTCACCTATGGCATTTCGCTCGCGGTTATAGGAGCATCGCTTCGGATTAGGTCAACGGCGGCCCTTTTGAAAGGATTTAGCCTTTTCGCCATGGGGCTTTGGGTCTTTGGCTCGACAATATGGCGTTTAAACTTCCCTGAATTGCCTGAGGCCGAGGTTATGGGCGCCGTCGGCTTTATGTCTCTAGCGGTCAATTTAATAAGCGTCTCACTTCTCGTTCGCTATAAGGACGGGGATGCCAATGTGCGGTCGGTTTGGCTTTGTTCGCGAAACGACGCCATCGGCAACGTCGCGGTAATGCTGGCTGCGCTTGGTGTTTGGGGAAGTGCGAGTGCCTGGCCAGACCTCGTAGTTGCGATGCTTATGGCCGCTTTATTCTTGTCGTCCTCGGTCCAAATCATTGGCCAGGCTTTGCGGGAAAGACGTGTAAGCGCAGCCGTTTCTTAGTCAGGAGTGCTGGGCTGAGTTGCCCCTTCATCGCTAAGCTTCTGGAGGAGGTTGACGTAGTTCGTCACCCCTTGCGCACCGGATACGATGTAACGCTGCTGAAAGACCATCGCGGGCACGCCTTGAATGTCTTGCTGCTTCACGAGCTGTTCGTGTTGGCGCACAGGTTCGGCAAAGCGTTCTTCTGACAAAACTGCCGTGCCTTCTTCTTTGGAGAGACCGGCGCGTTCTAGAGCTTCGCCCAACACTTCTGGGTCGTTGACATCTTCATGGCGGGAAAAGTAGCTCTCAAACAAAGCCATCTTGAGTTCGTTTTGCCGGCCTTTCTCGCCTGCCCAATGCAACAATTGGTGGGCACGAAAAGTATTATAGGTCCGCATTTCATCATAATAGCTAAAGGTGAAACCGAGCTCTTTGCCCAAGTCGGTGAGGCGTGCGCGAGCCTCGATGCTGCCTTCAAGCGTC